>URDD01000001.1 GCA_900546395.1 uncultured Bacteroidales bacterium
ATGTCTCTTGATTATGCGATGCGTCCTGACGTGGCTGGAAAAAACATTGTCCGAACAGTAAGTCAGATAATGACACTGTTAAGTCTTGGTATGCGTCTGAACTGAAAAAGGAGATACAGACGCATACTCTGAATATTTTACCGGATTGAATCTTTTATGTTGTAATTGTTCCTTTCGCTGTTGCTGCGAGATATAAGTTCGCCGATGAATCCGGCAAGAAACAGCATTACTCCGATTATCAGTGCTACAAGAGCAAGATAGAACAAAGGCTGGTCCGTAACCGGTCTGAATTTCAGTCCGTGAGCCTGATCTATCAGTTTTGATATAATCAGCCATACTGCGATTACTCCTCCGGTCAGGAATGTAAGGATTCCGGTAAATCCGAAAAAGTGCATAGGATTCTTGCCGAAAGTACATAGAAACCATATTGAGAGCAAGTCAAGGAATCCGTTGACAAAACGGTTCATTCCGAACTTGCTCTTTCCGTATTTTCGTTTTTGATGATGGACGGGCTTTTCAGTAATTTTCGTAAAACCTGCATTCTTTGCGAGGTATGGGATAAACCTGTGCATCTCCCCATAGACCTCTATGTTCTTCACGACTTCATTCTTATAGGCTTTAAGGCCACAGTTCATATCGTGAAGTTTTATTCCTGTAATCCTTCGAGCTGTGGCATTATATAGTTTTGAAGGCAGGTTTTTGGTGACAGTATTGTCTTTGCGGTGTTTTTTCCATCCGGATACAATGTCATAACCTTCTTCGGTAACCATTCTGTAGAGCTCCGGGATTTCATCGGGAGAATCCTGAAGATCAGCATCCATAGTAATTACGACTCTCCCTTCAGCAGCCTTGAATCCACAATATAAAGCTGCTGATTTTCCATAATTCCTCCTGAAAGAAATTCCGCGGACTGAAGGATTGTTCTCTGACAGGGAAGTGATTATTTTCCAGGAATTGTCATGGCTGCCGTCATCAACCATTATTATTTCATAAGAGAAAGAATTGGCATCCATTACTTTTTCTATCCAGTTTATCAGTTCCGGGATAGATTCCTCCTCATTGAACAGTGAAATGACTACGGATATGTCTTTATTGAATTTTTCGTTGGCCATAAAAGAAAGTATTTCTTATTGCTCCTGATTGTCCTTGTTTTCTTCTCTGAATCCTGCAAAAGGGTCTTTGGGAGGGATAATCCTTGAAAGTATGGACGACAATAAAGTACCATACAGGAAACAATATATCATGTTTGAGAAAAATGCTGTCTGAGGAAAGTTGTCGCGCATCTTTTCCATCATAGCCGTCGAATTGCTGTCAAGCATTCCTGCAGAAGACTGGAGTACAGCATTGAATGTCTCATCGATTATATCAGGGAATATGAAAGTCACGTTAGCCAGATATGCTGCAGAGTATATAAGGGCAGAAAGCAGTGCAGTAGCCATCCCGAATTTGAATGTTTCCGCTCCTGTCACATTGTCGTACTCCTTGCACAGCCTTTTCATGAAGAACATCATCAGCCAGATGCCTCCTCCGAATTTTGCCGCCCACAGTACTGAAGACAGGGCAAGAGCCCAGAAGCCTGTTACAGACGAGCCCATTCCCTGTGTTATAAACATGAATGCCGTTGACATAAGGCCGAGAGCAGCTCCTGAAACTCCGGCTTTGTTCCATATTGCCTTTGTGCTTATTTCTTCTTTCATTTGCTGATTTTGATACTTGATAGATTGAATGGCACAAAGATAGAAAATTTTTCGTACCTTTGCAGTCTTTGGATAATTATGATATCAGTAATAAAGTTATGAGCATAAACATTACATTTCCTGACGGGAGCGTCAAGTCTTTTGAAAAAGGTGTGACTGGCTACGAAGTGGCACAGAGCATAAGTCCAAGGCTGGCTTCAGATGTGCTGGCCGCAACAGTTACGTCGAGTGGCGATACCACTGGAAAAGGTACTATATATGATCTTGAACGTCCGATAAATGAGGATGTCACCATAAAATTCCATAAATGGGAAGACGAAGAGGCTAAGCATGTCTTCTGGCATTCTTCATCCCATCTTCTGGCTCAGGCTCTCGAGGCTTTGTATCCGGGGGTCAAGTTTGGAATCGGCCCCGCTATTGAAAACGGTTTCTATTATGATGTGGATTTCGGCGGAAAGCAGATTTCAGAGGCTGACCTCAAGGCTGTGGAAGACAAGATGATGGAGTTTGCCCGTAGCAAAGAGCAGTTCGTCAGGAGAGAGGTTTCTAAAGAAGAGGCGTTGAAAACCTTTACTGAAAAAGGAGACGAATACAAGTGCGAACTTATCGGAGAACTGGAAGACGGAACTATTTCATTTTATACAAACGGTTCTTTCACAGACCTTTGTCGCGGACCTCACTTGAGAGATACTTCTGTAATTAAGGCTGTAAAGCTCACTTCGATTGCCGGAGCATATTGGAGAGGCGACGAGAAACGCAATATGCTTACACGTATCTATGGAATTTCTTTCCCTAAGAAATCAATGCTGGATGAGTACCTGGCAATGCTTGAAGAGGCGAAGAAGAGGGATCATAGAAAACTCGGTAAGGAGATGGAGCTCTTTACTTTCACATCAAGGGTGGGTCAAGGTCTTCCTTTGTGGCTTCCAAAAGGTGCTGAACTCAGGGAGAGACTTGAGAACTTCCTTAAGAAAATCCAGAAGTCATATGGATATCTGCCTGTTATAACTCCGCATATCGGAAACAAGGATCTTTATGTGACTTCAGGTCACTATGCAAAATACGGAAAGGATTCTTTCCAGCCTATACATACACCACAGGAAGGAGAGGAATATCTGCTCAAGCCGATGAACTGTCCTCATCACTGTGAAATCTACCGTTCGAAACCAAGGTCCTACAAGGATCTTCCTCTCAGATTTGCAGAGTTCGGTACTGTCTATCGTTACGAGCAGAGTGGAGAGCTTCACGGACTTACAAGGGTACGTAGTTTTACTCAGGACGATGCACATCTTTTCTGCCGTCCTGATCAGTTGAAAGAGGAGTTCTGTAAGGTAATCGATATTATCCTCTATGTATTCAAAACATTGAATTTCAATGAGTATATTGCTCAGGTATCTTTGCGTGACCCTGATAATAAGGAAAAATATATAGGAACGGACGAGAATTGGGCCAAGGCAGAGCAGGCAATTATTGACGCTGCTGCAGAAAAAGGTCTGAAAACGACGGTTGAGACAGGTGAGGCTGCATTCTACGGTCCTAAACTGGACTTTATGGTAAAGGATGCCATCGGTAGAAAGTGGCAGCTTGGAACCATACAGGTGGATTATAACCTTCCTGAACGCTTCGAACTTGAATATACAGGAAGCGACGGAAAAAAACATCGTCCGATTATGATTCACAGGGCTCCTTTCGGGTCTCTTGAAAGATTCGTGGCAGTTCTTCTCGAGCATACTGGAGGAAAACTTCCTCTCTGGCTTACTCCAGATCAGGTCAATATCCTGCCTGTTAGCGAAAAATATTCGGAATATGCAAAAAAAGTTTGTGATTTGATGAATAATTCCGATATTCGCGCCGCTATTGATGACAGGAATGAAACCATAGGTAAAAGAATACGTGAGAGCGAGTTAAAGAGAATACCGTTCCTTGTTATCGTAGGAGAAAAAGAGTTTGAAAACAATACCGTATCTGTAAGAAGACAGGGCGGAATAGATGAGGGTACTATGACTGTTGAGGATTTCATCGCTCTTGTAAGCGGCGAGGTCAAGGCTCAGTTGTCGTAACCCCCGTAAAAGCATTTATATTAATTTAATTTTAGGAGGATAGTTTTATCGCAGCACCATTCAAACCATCTGCACCTCGCTTTAGCGGCCCAAGACCGAACAACGGTGCAGGACGTCCGGACAGCAGGTTTCAGAAACCTAAAAAGGACGAAGACGGATTAAGAATTAATGAGGAAATCACAGCCTCAAGAGTTCGCCTTGTAGGAGACAATATCCAGGAGCAGGGCGTATACTCTTACACTGAAGCTATGAAAATGGCTGATGAACAGGGACTTGATCTGGTAGAGATAAGCGCGAAGGCAGACCCTCCTGTATGCAAGATCATTGACTATCAGAAGTTCCTTTACCAGCAGAAGAAGAAGGCTAAGGAGATGAAGCAGAATTCCCAGAAGATTGTCATAAAGGAGATTCGCTTCGGTCCTAATACTGATGAGCATGATTTTCAGTTCAAACTCAAGCATGCCTCGGAATTCCTTCAGGAAGGCTCAAAGGTGAAGGCGTCGGTTTTTTTCAAAGGACGTTCCATCATCTATGCTGACCAGGGAGAAAAGCTTCTTTTGCGTTTTGCCGTTGAACTTGAAGAGTATGGACGGGCAGAGCAGATGCCGAAACTTGAAGGCAAGAGGATGATAATGATGATTGCCCCGGTTAAGAAAAAGTAGTCCAAGTGATTTGGATGACAAATATTTATTAACAGTTAAAAAATTTAACTATGCCAAAGATGAAAACCAACTCCGGTTCAAAAAAGCGTTTTACGCTTACCGGAACGGGAAAAGTGAAGAGAAAACATGCTTATAAAAGCCACATTCTCACCAAAAAGACCAAAAAGCAGAAGAGAAATTTGACTCATTTCGGCCTGATTCACAAGTCAGACGAGAACAGAGTTAAAGCTTTGTTGGGTATTTAATCTTTCTTAAACACATTAAGTTAAACTTGGAATGCAGTTGAAAAGCTCCTTAGACAGGACACTGTATCCATAAAACAGTTAAATTATGCCAAGATCGGTAAACGCAGTAGCCTCAAGGGCTCGCCGCAAAAAGATTCTTAAGAGAACCCGCGGTAATTTTCTTTCAAGAAAGAATGTCTGGACAGTAGCAAAGAACACCTACGAGAAAGGTCTTACTTATGCTTATCGTGACCGTAAAGCTAAGAAGCGCACTTTCCGTGCTCTTTGGATCCAGAGAATTAACGCTGCAGCACGTCAGTACGGTATGACTTATTCTCAGTTTATGGGAAGAATCTCAAAGCAGAACATCGGACTGAACCGCAAAGTGCTTGCAGACCTTGCCATGAATAATCCTCAGGCATTTGAGGCAATTATAAACTCTGTAAAATAATCATTGCAAATGATGAGCTGGAAGGAATTATATCACAATAAGTGGGTCAGGTTCGGTTTCTGGGCCTTGCTATATCTGTTGTGGGTGATCTGGCTCGGAAATTATTGGTGGCTTCTGGGCCTTGGTGTTATTTTCGATCACCACATAACCAGAAAGGTTAAATGGGTGTTTTGGAAAAAATATTACAAGGAAGGAGAAAAACACAATGTCATTCTTGACTGGATTGATGCCATTGTCTTTGCTGTCATTGTGGTTACATTCATCAATATGTTCTTTTTCCAGGCATTCAAAATTCCTTCTTCATCAATGGAAAGTTCGCTGTTGACCGGCGATCACCTTTTTGTCAGCAAACTGTCATACGGACCTCGGGTTCCTCAGACTCCGCTGACTGTACCGTTCACTCATAATGTTCTCCCTGGAGGCGGTGAGTCATATTCAACACTCATCCAGAACAAGTACAGGAGGCTTGCAGGATTCGGTAAAGTAGAAAGAGGTGATTATGTGGTTTTCGGATTTCCCAATGGAGATTCAGTTCTTGCAAAGGCTCCGGCAGAAGATTATTATATGCTATGCCGTGCAGTCGGACGAGATGTCGCCATATCGGAATTTGGACCTGTCAAAGTTCGTCCGATGGATAAGAAAGACCACTATGTAAAGCGTTGTGTTGCTGTAGCGGGAGATACTCTTCAGGTTATGGACGGGTATGTCTATGTGAATTCTGAGAAACAGGATACTTACCCTGGGATACAGAATACATATACAGTAGTGACAAACGGGCAGAGGATTAATCCTATAAACATTGACAGACTTGGACTCAACGAAGCAGAGCTTTGGTATAATGCGCAGATTCCGGGATATCCTGAGATGCCATTGACAGAGGCTATGGTCAAGGAGTTGTCCGGCTACTCAAATATAGTTAGTATTAAGAGGAACGTTGATGTGTTTCCTCCGGATTATCCTGAGTCATATATGTCGATTTTCCCGTTTGCGGAGCAGTTCAGATGGACCCGTGACAACTATGGACCTGTATGGATTCCTTCCAAAGGTTCAAGCGTATCACTTTCTCTGGACAATCTGCCTCTTTACAGCAGGATTATAACTGCTTATGAAGGAAATTCCCTTGATGTAACATCAGACGGTAAGATCCTGATTAACGGAAAGGAGACAACAGAGTACACTTTCATGCAAGATTATTATTTTATGATGGGAGACAACAGGCACAATTCCCTGGATTCAAGATACTGGGGTTTTGTACCAGAGGATCATATCGTCGGGAAACCGGCTCTGATTTGGTTCTCTTCAGACCGTAACAAGTCGTTTCCCAATAATATACGGTGGCGCAGGTTTTTCAAGTTTGTATAGAAATACTTGTTTTTCAGGAATTTTTATGCGATATTTGCAGCCCCAAATTGTGAAATAATTAAAAAAGTTATATACAATGGCAAAGGTTTGTCAAGTTACAGGAAGAAAGAGAATGGTAGGAAACAATGTTTCCCATTCCAAAAGACGCACTAAGCGTATTTTCGCCCTGAACCTCAAGACCAAGAAGTTCTGGTCAGAGGCAGAGCAGAGATTCGTTACATTGAAGGTATCTTGCAAAGGCATGAGGACAATCGAGAAGAATGGCCTTGATGCTACTATCAAAGATGCTCAGAATAAAGGATTTATTAACCTTGTTTAATTTCGTTCGATATGGCAAAGAAAGCTAAAGGCAACAGGGTGCAGGTAATTTTGGAGTGCACTGAGCAGAGAGAAAGCGGTGTACCGGGTATCTCAAGATACATCACTACTAAGAATAAGAAGAATACAACTCAGCGTCTGGAGCGTATGAAATATAATCCTTACCTGAAGAAAGTAACTCTTCACCGTGAAATCAAATAAATTTGGAGGATTGTAGTTTATGGCAAAGAAAGCAGTCGCAACCTTCAGTGCCAAGTCTGGCGCTAAGAGTATGGTAAAATGCATCCGTATGGACAAGTCTCCTAAGACAGGTGCATATATGTTCAAAGAGGAACTGGTAGAGGCAGAAAAAGTGAAGGAATTCTTCGCAAAATAATCTGCTTCAGTTAAAATATCAGCACGACGGCGATGGTAATACAATACCATCGCCGTCGTTGTTTATTTTTGCTATCTGTGTTTTTTTTATGAAAATCTTTTAATTCAAAAATGAACTATTTAAATTTGTTAGCAGTCAGCCTTAATCCCCGTGGGCTGTACGAGGTTTATTAATTCTATTTTAATTTAAAACTTGTAAAATGAACGTAACAGATTTATTGAAAATGAATGCTGCTGTCACAGCTTCAGCTATGATGATTGCTTTGGCCGTCTCTTGTGAGAAGAGTGAAAATTCAGCGCAGAACAACGATGATGATATTACGCCTCCAGTTGAAATGGATGCTAATATTCCTGCTGCCGAGGAAATTATTGGCGTTTGGGGTGCTATTGCAGACCGGCTTGACTTGAATACTGGAAATAGTATGTTGTATCAGATGACTGCGGATGGAATGGATTATGCTACTGATTCTGAAGGGAATTATATAGTTATCACGATTGATGAGTATGTGGAAAAATGGTGCAAAGACTACAACTCTGATCCGTCTAACAAGGACTTTACAGCTAAACCGGAAGACGTTGTTTTTTCTGAGTATATAGAGGAGGACGGCTCCATCAGTTTTGCTACATTTGATATTACAAATGAAAGTATTGCCTTTAACCAGGGGATTAAGGGGGCATATAACCTTGATGTTCTTCAGGTAGATGGTACATATACTTATGATCAGGAACACGGAAAAATGAGAGTGCATAATCTTGCTATTGAAGAGTATCCGGAGGATATTGATATATATGTGAGGAAGGATGAGGAAGGAAATATGATTTTTACATATTCAGGTATGTACCTGTATTCATTGAGGACGTATGATGGGACTGTGGAATATACGGCATTTACTCCTGTAAGTTATATATGCAGGAAAGGTGAAATTCCAGCTCCTTCAGAATCATCTGAAAACGTGAAATGCAAATTAAGGACAGGGACTTTGGCTTCTCCAGTTTATAAGGAATTATTCAAGCACTAGCCGCCATATTGCCATTGGCTGTAATTTAATAATAAACGGGGATTAACAAGGAATTGCCCTTTATGCTTTGGAGCGGGGCGATTCCTTCAATTATTAAACTTCTTGTGTTAATTGTCATTAGAAAGCTTCTGTCATATTCATATAGAAGAGTAGCCCTTTGCTGCCTGGTTCACGTCCGATATCAAGACGGAAATTCTTGTTTTTCTGAATTTGGATACGTAGTCCTATTCCATAGTTCAGTTTCCATTTTTTCCAGGCAAGCGGTGTATCTCCGATAGTTCCGGCACCTCCCCATACAGCAAACCCGAGTTTTGAGCCGAATGTTCCACGTTCATACGCCTCATTTGAGCCGAACATGTGTCTATATTCTACTAGACCGTACATCATAGATCGGTCTCGGTATTTACCCCAATAGTACCCTCTGAGGTCAAAAGGCGACCCGAACATCGGAAGTTCTGTAAAAGGGATGTCGTTAAAACCTATCTGTGTTTTTGCCGCCCACCCGATGACGCTCCTTCTATGGAACAGAGGGAAAAAGTGTCTGTACTCCAACTCAAGAATCTGATAGTCGTATTTGCCTCCGAAAATATGGCTGTAGAATTTACCTGTCCCGCTGACATAAACACCCTTTCCAGGTGTTGCGACATCATCACGTGTGTCGTATTGGAGAATGATGCCAAGGCCAGAGTTAAGATATGAATGGCTGAATTTCTGAAAATACGGGTCTTCCAGCATTACCGGATTGAAATTCTTTGAAGATGTGTAGTTTATGTCAATCAGCCCGCCTACAAAGAATCCTGGTTTTGCTTGCCATACAAATCTGGGGTTCAACTGCAGGAGCATCTTGTGAAAACGAGTTGTGTTTGCTCCTAATTCAGTCTTTTCAATGGATTCGTATCCTTTTCCGAAATAATTGCTTGGCTCGTTTCTGAACGAATAGTTCATATATAGCCTGTACTTGTCTTCATTAAAAAAGAAGGTACCGGCTCCGGCTACAACGATTGTTTTGTTGAGAGATATGTTGAATCCCACAGGCAGGAATGAACGTTGCGAAACAGTGTCCTGCTTGTTCATCTTGAACGACAACAACATAGCACCACCTATTCCAAGTGATGCCTCTGGAGTATATGAGGGGCCTCCAAGAATCGAAGCCCATGGTTTGTTCGGATCTCTGGGACGTTTTCGCCTTGCCTGTGTTTCCGGAACGGCAGACAGTACTATTGCTGTCACAGCAAGTACTGTCAATATTCTTTTTTTAAAGTCTGTCATAGGCTGTAGCCCCATTTTTTTAATGCTGCTTCCCAGTTTTCTTCGACAAGCTTTACTGTACGGTCAGAGTAGGAGTATTTGTTTTTTTTGAAGCCTTTGCGTCCGGACAGGTATTTTTCCATTTCAGGACGGGCTTCTTCAAACCCTCCTATCGAAAGTTTTACATATGTCTCCCGGGTAATGTCAAGAGGTGCTGCCTCAAAGTCTTCAAACTTTATTTCTACAAGCTTTTTTGCAGGAATCAGCCCTTTCTCGCTTTCATAATTGTCAAACAGTCCTATGTATGTCTCAAGAATGTCTTTTTCCAGCTTTTCATCAGACACGTCCTGAAGTTGAAGGGGCTTGATTGTATTCCTGAAGAAACTTCTGGTAGATTCAAAAACAGTATAAGGATTTCTGACCAAGTATATGAACTTTGCGTCAGGGTACATTTCAAGCAATGTTTTTATGCGTCCTGTGTGAGGAGGATTCTTGCTGAGAAATATATTTTTTCCCTGACAGTGGAGAGATATTTTAATCAGTTTGTCAAGATTGTACTTGAAAGCTTTTCTTTCCTCTTCGCTTATTTCATTGAAAAGCAGGTATCTTTCTCTGTACAAAGCAGTATTCTCAGGAAAAAACCAGAAGTTGTAGAAAGAGTACGGCATCATATTGACAAGAGCGAATTCTTCTTCCTGTGGAAGATCAACAGCAAGTTCCAGAGAGTCTGTAGGCCTTCTGGATGGCATGAAAAAAGACATGCACGATTTGAAAAAACCTGATCCGGAGAGCATAAGGTGAGGAAATACTGTCTGATAGGTAGTGCAGTATCCGAACCTTCTGTCGCAGGAAAAGACATTGTGCATGAATGTAGTACCACTCCTCCAGTGACCAAGAATGAATACAGGTGCCTGCATCTTGATTTCAGGAAGGCTTTTCCACTTTTTCTCGTTTATGTTGAAAAAAGGATTCAGAATAGCCTGAATGCATTTTGTCGTGTTCAGTTTGCCTTTATACTGTCTGTCTATTACAGCTTTTTCGCATAGCGCCTTGAATGTATCCTTGTCCGCCCCTACCAAAGTATTGACGGGCAAGGATTCGAATTTCAGTATTCCCATATTATTTTATGCATTTTACATTGATGCCGCTCTGTCTGAGATATTCGCATACTTTTTCGATGGCTTCGGTATGTTCTTCTCCAATTCCTAAATCTTTCAGATTTATTTCAAAAGTTCCTTCATCTTCATTTGAGGCATCGTCGTCAGGGCCTATAATCATTCCTACAGCTGAAGTAAAGTTTGTTACAGGATCTATAATAATGAAAGACCCTGTAGCTCTGTTTGTTCTGTAGCAGTCATACATAAGAGGACTCGATGATGTCATGGATACAAGACCGACTTCATTAAGGAAAAGTCTGTCTGCGTTAAGATGTTCCATTGAGTTTACATCTACCCTGTAGTCTATTTTCCCTATATGGACTCTTGAAGTGTTTGTTGTCTGCTTGAGAAAGAAAGCCTTGTTCTTATCCATTTTCTCTTCATCCATCCATACAAGCATTGCCTTGAAATTATGTCCTGTGTAAGGCAGATTGTCGGGCTTTACCAGCATTTCACCTCTGGACAGGTCTATTTCATCTTCCAGGGTGATGGTTACACACTGTGGTGCGAATGCATATTCAAGCTCTCCGTCATATGTTACAATACTTTTGACTTTTGATTTCTTGCCAGAAGGCAGTGCCATAACTTCGTCACCTTTTCTTATGATTCCGGAAGAGATTTTACCGCTGAAACCGCGGAAATCAAGGTTCGGACGCAATACGTATTGAACAGGGAATCTGAAGTCTGTCATATTGATATCCTGGTCGATGCTGACATTTTCAAGGAATTCCATAAGTGAAGGACCTTTGTACCATGGGGTACGGCTGCTTTTTTCAACAACATTGTCTCCGTCCAGTGCAGACAGCGGAATGCACTGCAGGTCAGGTATATGCAATTCGTCAGCTATCTTGCGGTATTCTCCAGTGATTTCTTCAAATCGCTCCTTAGAGAAATCTACCAGATCCATTTTGTTTATTGCAAGCACTATGTGTCTGATTCCCAAAAGAGAGACCAGGTATGTGTGCCTTCTGGTCTGTGTCACTATACCGTTTCTTGCATCAACAAGAATAATGGCCAGATTTGCAGTCGAGCCTCCTGTAATCATGTTACGAGTGTACTGCTCATGTCCGGGAGTATCTGCTATAATGAATTTTCTCTTGTTCGTTGAGAAATAACGGTATGCTACATCTATGGTGATTCCCTGCTCTCTTTCTGCTTTCAGTCCGTCAAGCAGCAGAGCATAGTCAATGTGGTCACCTGCATTTCCCATACGCTTGCTGTCTCTTTCCAGGGACTGTAACTGATCATCATATAGTTTTTTGCTGTCGAAAAGAAGTCGTCCTATAAGAGTTGACTTTCCGTCATCTACAGAACCGGCTGTAAGCAGGCGCAGCAAGTCTTTTTTTTCATCCTGCTCAAGATATTCTTCTATGCTGAGTTTCATTGTCTTCATTGCTTTGAGTTCATTTTCTAGAAATAACCTTCTCTTTTCTTTTGCTCCATGCTACCTTCCTGGTCGAAGTCAATGACTCTGGTAGTACGTTCGCTTTTTGTTGTAAGCATTGTTTCTTCAACAATCTTTTCAATAGTGTCAGCTTCACTTTCTACAGCACCTGTCAGAGGCCAGCATCCAAGCGTTCTGAATCTTATTTTTTTCATTTGGATCTGATCCCTGTATTTTGCAGGGAGTCTGTCATCGTCTGCCATAATAAGGTTTCCGTCAATTTCCACTACGGGACGTTCTTTTGCGAAGTACAGAGGCACAATCGGGATGTTTTCATGTCTTATATACTGCCAGATATCCAGTTCTGTCCAGTTGCTGAGCGGAAATACCCTTATGCTTTCACCTTCGCGGATCCTGGTGTTGTAGATATCCCAAAGTTCGGGACGCTGGTTCTTTGGGTCCCATTGCTGGAATTCGTTTCTGAAAGAAAAAATCCTTTCTTTTGCACGGCTCTTTTCTTCGTCACGTCTGGCTCCGCCGAATGCTGCATCAAATTTGTACTTTTTCAGAGCGGCAAGCAGTGCTTGTGTCTTCATCAGGTCAGTATGTACCTTGCTTCCGTGGGTAAATGGACCGACACCAGCTTCAAAGGCTTCTTTGTTATATTCTACAAGTAGATCCCAGCCGTGATCCTTTGCGTACTTGTCACGGAACTCGATCATTTCCTTGAACTTCCATTTTGAATCAATGTGCATCAGAGGGAAAGGTACTTTTCCCGGATAGAAAGCTTTTTCAGCAAGTCTTACCATAACGGAGGAATCTTTTCCTATCGAATATAGCATAACAGGATTGCGGAATTCAGCTGCTACTTCCCTGATTATATGGATAGACTCGGCTTCCAGAGCCTTAAGATGGCTCAAACTGTAATTTTCTTCCATGTTATATGTTTTTAATAATTATCTTTTATACGCGGCATTGCAACACGCATTATTTCTCTGACACTTTCCTCAAGGCTGAGTTTTCCTGTGTCAATGCTTGTATCCGGGGCAAGTGGCTCTTCAAAAGGAGCGGATATTCCAGTGAAGTTTTTGATTTCGCCTTTTCTTGCCTTTGCGTACAGTCCTTTTACATCCCGTCTTTCGCACTCTTCCAGTGAAGTAGATACGTATATTTCCATAAAATCGTCTTTCCCGATTATGTTGCGGGCCATTTCCCGAAGTTCCCTTGTCGGACTTATAAAGGTCGCGAGAGTAACTATTCCTGTTTGGGTGAACAGTTTGCACACTTCAGCAATTCGTCTGATATTTTCTACTCTGTCTTCAGCGGAAAAACCTAAATCTGAGTTCAAGGCAGAACGTACATTGTCTCCGTCAATTATCCTGCAAAGTATTCCTGCAGAGGACAACTCCCTTTCCAGAGCGATAGCGACAGTACTTTTACCTGAGCCGGACAGTCCGGTAAACCAAAGAGTAAGTCCTTTCTGTCCAAGGAATTCTTCTTTTTCAGAACGGGACTGCATTTTTGAGAATATAGGATAGATATGTTCCATAGTCATTTTAAAATTTCCAGAATACCGGTATGAGAATCATTGACAATATAAATGCAATAATATTCAGCGGTAATCCGATTCTTGTAAAATCCCTGAATTTATAATTTCCGATACCTTGCGCTATCATATTTGTCTGGTAGCCTATCGGTGAGGAAAAACTTGCAGATGCAGCGATGCAGATAGCTATAAAAAAAGGCATTGGGTTGACATTCAGCTGGGTCGCTGTAGATAATGCGACTGGAAACGCAAAAGCGGCAGCTGCATTGTTGGTTATCAGTTCAGTTATTACATTTGTTGTAATATATAAAGCAGCGAGGGCAATATGCGGAGATACGTTTCCTCCAGCCAATGCTGTAAGTTTTTCTGCAATAAAGTCAGCTAGGCCTGAATTTGTCATAGCCTTGCTTATCGCAAGAGCGCTTGCAATGGTTATGAGTATGTCCCAGGATATGAATTTTGTATATTTCTTGGCAGGAAAGAGATTGAGGGCTGCCATTATAACAGTTATGATGCACGCCCAGAAAAACATGTCCATGTTCACAGACGGCAAAAGTGCTCTGATTTTAGGCATTTGACCGAATGTCGCACCGACAATCATAAGTGTGAGAAGTCCCAAAGCTGCCCATTTCTTCCATTTGGCGCTTGGGATTTTGTGCGGCTTGCCATTGCTGAGCATAAGGAACTCACTTGATTCTCCCCAGCTCGTAAAGAAAGAGTCCGGGGCGTCCAATATCAAGGTATCTCCTTCCTTGAATTCTACTGAATTCAGGTCTGAGAGACTTTCTCCTTTTCTTCGTAGTTCAATTATTCTTGCACCGTATCTTTTTTCGAAATTAAAGTTTGCATACGGAGTGTTGATTCCCCGGAACCTAGGGCCAAGTACCGCTTCTACACGTAACCTGCCGTTGCTTGACGCAGCCATTTCAGCAGGTGTCTTGTCAGATGGAAGCAGTTTGTTGCCAAGCAGTATAATATATAATATTCCGGTTACGGCTATGAATATTCCGACTTTACCAACTTCAAACATACTGAGTCCATTCAGCCCTGCGTCAAGCATCATGCCGTGTACTACCAGATTAGTGGACGTTCCTATAAGAGTGCACATTCCTCCCAGTATTGCAGAAAAAGAAAGAGGAATCAGGAATTTTTTGACAGGCTGACCGATCTTCGCCGCCCATTCTTTTATAATCGGCACGAAAATAACTACCAGAGGTGTGTTGTTGAGGAAAGCGGATATTGCAGCTACTGTAGGCATCATACGTATATATCCGTTTTTTATTCCATTTCCGTTTTTTGCTTTTTTTCCCGGAAGTATTTTGCCTATGACATGACCGAGGGCATCACTTCTTCGTACTCCTTCGCTTACCAGGAAAAGCAGTGCTACTGTAATCATTCCTTTATTGCTGAATCCGGACAGGAGTTCTTCAGGAGTAAGTATGCCTGTACACATGAACAGTATAGCTACAGACATCATAATGAGCCCCGGCCGCATTACATCTGCAACCAGAAGAGCAAGCATTGTAATCAGGGATATAAGTACAATTACGATTTCAACATTCATTATGGTCACATTATATGTGAGAAAACAGGTTGCTGTCCGACAGTCTTTCCAAAGGTCGGAATCATATTGGAATTAAAGAACAAATCAATAATCGTGCAAATTACCCTTTCGTCAAGGTATATTATTTGTCAAAAAATCGCTATTTGTATCCTCTTTTTCTCCAAAAAGCCAGTAACCAAAGAAAATACAATCATGGGAACGTCAATTGATAGAGGTCCGGTCAAACTTATACCTGGTATTGATTTATTCTGCGTTTTTTGTATCTTTGTGGGGTTAAACTGGTATATATTATGGGTATATTTGACAAGGGAGTTCAGAAGACCAAACGCAGTTTCTTTGAAAAAATTTCAAGGGCTATTGTCGGCAAATCTAAGGTGGATGACAATTTGCTTGATGCCATTGAGGAAGCTCTGGTAGCGTCAGATATGGGCGTTGACACGACCTTGAAGATAATTGACAATCTTGAAGAACGTGTGCACAGAGACAAGTATGTGTCTTTTGACGAACTTCTTGATATGCTCAGGGATGAGATACGCAAGCTTTTGGATATTACTGATGAAGATTCAGCCTACAGCGGAGAGATTCCATTTGATTTTTCCCAAAAGCCGTATGTAATTATGGTTGTAGGGGTTAATGGTGTCGGTAAAACTACTACAATCGGAAAGCTTGCAGCCCTTCTTAAGTCGCGTGGCAAGAAAGTCGTTCTCGGGGCAGCCGACACGTTCAGGGCTGCGGCTGTAGATCAGCTGACTATATGGGCAGAACGTGCAGGCGTCGATATAGTTAAACAGGAGATGGGGTCAGATCCGGCTTCTGTGGCATATGATACGGTCTCTTCGGCTGTTGCCAAAGGCGCTGATGTTGTACTTATAGACACAGCGGGACGCCTTCATAACAGAATTGACCTTATGAATGAACTTACAAAGATAAGGAATGTCATGAGAAAGGTGATTCCTGATGCTCCAAATGAGGTACTTCTGGTTCTTGACGGTTCTACAGGGCAGAATGCCTATCAGCAGGCGAAGGAGTTCTCAAAGGCTACGGATGTAACCTCCCTTGCGGTTACAAAACTTGATGGAACGGCGAAAGGAGGCGTGGTTATCGGTATTACTGACCAGTTTAAGGTACCTGTTAAATTCGTCGGAATAGGGGAAGGAATTGATGACTTGAAAGTCTTTGATAAGAAAGAGTTTGTAGAGTCCCTGTTCTCTAAGGAAGATTTCAAGTCCTGAGTGTCATAGAGGCGAGGGTGTCCTGGTTCGTATAAATGGAAATGAAAAATAATAAATATTTAAAATGACGATATCTTATAATTGGCTCAAGGATTATCTTGAGTGCGATCTCACTGCAGAGCAGGTGGCCGAGGCTCTTACCTCCATCGGTCTTGAGGTCGATTCTCTGGAGCAGATTGAAGAAATTCCCGGCGGACTTGCCGGAGTCATAGTGGCAGAAGTCGTGGAATGTGTAGAGCATCCTGATTCGGACCATCTTCATATTACGAAGTTGAATACAGGAGAGCCTGAACTGCTTCAGGTCGTATGCGGAGCTCCGAATGTTGCCGCCGGGCAGAAAGTACTGTTGGCCACAGTCGGAACGAAGTTGGGCGAAGATTTCAAAATAAAGAAATCGAAGATCAGGGGTGTAGAGTCCTTCGGTATGATTTGCGCCGAGGATGAACTCGGAATAGGCGAGTCTCATGACGGTATAATGGTGCTTGACCAGTCTGCAATACCGGGAACACCTGCAAAGGACTATCTGCATCTGGCTACAGACTATGTCATAGAAATAGGACTTACCGCCAACAGGGTCGATGCAGCATCGCATATTGGTGTTGCCAGAGATTTGTATGCCTATCTTAGACTCAATAATATTCCTTGTCGTCTGATGATTCCTGATGTAACTTCATTTAAGGAGGGAACAGAAGGAATGTGTTCAGAAACGGGTGACCTTAACGGTGCTATTCCTGTGGAGGTATGTGCCCTGGATGGCGCTCCTAGATATTTGGGCATTACAATAAAAGGAGTCAAGGTGGCGCCTTCTCCGGAATGGTTGCAGAAAAAGCTGCTGTCCATAGGCTTGAAACCTATTAATAATATAGTAGATATAACAAACTTCGTGCAGATGGAAACAGGACATCCTCTGCATGCTTTCGATGCCGCTGAAATAGGAGGACGTAAGGTCGTTGTGCGTAGGGCTGCTGAAGGAGAGAAGTTTGTAACTCTTGACGGAATTGAGAGGACATTGTCGTCAGAAGATCTTATGATAGCAGACATTGAAAAGCCTATGTGTCTTTCAGGTGTCTTCGGAGGTGCCGTTTCCGGAGTAAAGGAAAGTACCGCCGATATCTTTCTTGAAAGTGCCTATTTCAATCCGGTATCTATCAGAAAGTCATCCAAGAGACACGGCCTTAAGACAGATGCATCCTTCAGAAATGAAAGAGGTGCTGATCCGCTCATTCCTGAATATGCCGCCAAGCGTGCTGCCCTTCTTATAGAGGAACTGGCAGGAGGAAAGGTCGTTGGAAAAGTACAGGAGGTTTATCCTGAAAAGATAGAAAAGAAGGTCGTAGAACTTGATTACGACAGAATAGAGGCTTTTATAGGCAAGAAAATAGGACATGATACTATAGAGAAAATACTTGGATTTCTTGCATATGACTTCCTTGAAAGGCGTCAGGATGCAGACGGCAATCCTTCCGGATCACGTGTCGCTGTACCGTCTTATATGGTGGATGTATATAGGGAATGTGATGTTGTTGAGGAAGTTCTGAGAATTTACGGATATAATAATATCGAACTTCCGTCAGGGATAAGAATGTCCGTGAATGCCACAGCAAAGCCAGAGGCGGAAACTGTCAGGAATATCGTTTCAGATTTTCTGGCGGCAAACGGTTTTGTCGAAACGATGAACAATTCCCTTACTAAGGAGGATTACTATTCGCAACTCACTACCTTCCCTAAGGAAAAATGTGTGCATATTCTCAATCCGTTGAGTTCTGATCTGAATGTTATGAGGCAGACATTGCTTCTGAATGGTCTTGAAGTGATTTCATACAACCTTAACAGGCAGATTAACTCTCTTAAAATATTCGAATACGGCTCAGTTTACTCTTTTGATCCGAACGGAGATCCTGCGTTGTTGGATGCGTATAAAGAAAGTACTGCATATGCTTTGTTCATTACCGGTTCTTGCGAGAAGTCATGGTGTGCGGAACTTCACAAGGGCAGTTATTTTCAGTTGAAAGGATGTCTTGAACTTCTGTTGAAACGTTTCGGAGCTGACATATATTCATTGGAATATGACGCGGCGCCTTCTGACTTGTTCTCCGAAGGTCTTGTGTATAAATTGCCTGGTACAGCGGAGTCTCTTGCTGTAATGGGAACTGTTGCCAAGGCACGACTTAAGCAGTTTGATATAAAGCAGCCTGTATTTGCAGCAGAAATTAACTGGCCGGTTTTATTCGAGCTCGTTAAAAGGAATAGGGTCAAATATAGCGAACTTCCAAAATTCCCTGGCGTACGACGTGACCTTGCTCTCCTTCTGGACGAAAACGTTGAGTATGCCCAGTTGCGCAAGGCTGCATTCAAGGCAGGTAAGAAACTTATAAAGAGTGTGACCTTGTTTGATGTCTATAGAGGAGACAAGATTCCTGCAGGCAAGAAGCAGTATGCGATGGGGTTTGTTTTGCAAGATGCTGACAAGACATTGACAGACAATGAAGTTGAGAAAGTAATGTCTAAACTGCTTTCTGTGTTTGCTTCTGAGTTCGGAGCGTCATTGAGGTAGCTGTTCAATATGAGGAAAAGTCTCCTTAATATTTTGGCAATGTGCGTTATTGTGGCTTTGGCTGTTTCCTGTTCCGGTAAGGCCAGAGTCATTCCGCGCCAGACAATGTCTGAAATATATGCGGAAATGTTCGTTGCAGACCAGTGGCTGACTTCAGATTACAAGCTGAGGCGGATGGCGGATACTACGCTCATTTATGGAGGTATATTTGAGAAATACGGATATACGGTTGATGATTACCGTCGCAGTATGGAGTATTATATGGGAGATCCGGACCGTTATGCCAGGATATTAAAGCAATCTACATTGATAATAGAGGGAAAAATCAGAGACTTGAAGAAGGAAAAGGAGCGTCTGCAGGCAATTCATGACAGCAAAGTTGCATCAGACAAGTTCATACCGGAAAGACTCTTTTTCCTTTCAGGCCTTGCAAACAGAGACCTGCTGACAGTTGACAGTTTATCGTTTTATATCGACTCGACCGGAGGTCAGTACTGTTTTGATGTACAGAAAGGATATGACACATTGTTTGCAGGTCCTCAACTCATTGTACTTAAGGATACTGTTACGGTTTCAGAGCCTGCAGTGAATGAGGATACATTGTCTTCAGGTCTGAAAATAAATGGAAAGACACTGCCTGCTGTTCAGAAAATCGAATACAGGAACGTTGTGGCTCCGGATACCAGGAGTGTCAGAGATATGAAACAAATGAAATACGACAGTTCAAGGAAATGAACAGGATAGCAGCTGAATATTTATATACATTGGAGTCTCCGAATCCGATACGCAACGGTTTTGTTGAATTTGAAGATGACGGGACAATTGTTAGGACAGGAGTTTGCGACAATCTGGAAAAAGAGAAGAGATTTTATCGGGGGGCCATAGTTCCGGGTTTCATTAACACACATTGTCATATCGAGTTGTCTCATCTTGTCGGAAAATTCCGCAAAGGGTCTGGAATGGCCGGTTTTATAGACCAGATTAATGCACTGCGCGAGAGTTCTGGAAAAGAAGAGAGGGTGGAATGTATCCGCAAGTGGATGGATATCCTTTGGAATCAGGGAGTTTCTGCCATGGGAGATATAAGCAATTGTGATGAAAGTTTTTCCGTTAAGGCCATATCACCTTTATATACGAGAACTTTTCTTGAAGTATTCGGTACGGAGCCACGGGATGTACCTGCTGTAATGGAGTCTGTAAGGGGACTTCAGAAGAGTGCCTCCGGATATGGACTTGATGCGGCTCCTGTTCCGCATTCCTGCTATACTATGAGCCCTGAACTTCTTACAGCTTCAGCTGCGGATGCTCTAAAATCGGGTTTTCTGTCATATCATTCCCAGGAAAGTCCTGAAGAGGAAGAAATGATAGCAACAGGAAGCGGAGCTTTGTACGAAAATAGAAAGAAGTTGGGGATGAGTACTCCCCCTGTTACGGGAAGACCATCTCTTATGTATTTTATTGATAGACTTAAAGAAGTACATCAGCCTCCTTTTGATGAACATATTTTGCTTGTGCACGAAGTCTGTATGACTGAAGAGGCTGCAGACGCGGCTAAAGAAGCTATGAATAATCTTTTCATAGCATTGTGTCCGATGTCCAATCTTTTTATTCATAATCAGTTGCCGCCTATTTCAATGATGAGGCGGAAGGGGTTGAAACTTACCGTAGGTACAGATTCTCTTTCAAGTAACGATACTTTGGATATGGTCAGAGAACTGTACTGCATCCATAAGACCAACCCTGATATACAGTTCGGTGAAATCCTTTCCTGGGCTTGCCTCAATGGAGCGGAGTTCCTGGGCAAGTCAGACTTGCTGGGTTCCATTGTACCTGGCAAAAAGCCAGGTCTGGTTCTGGTTGACAATCTGGATAATGAAGGATGCGTCACTTCAGAAAGCACTTCTTCTAGACTTATTTAAATATATTGTATGCTAAGGTTTGAAGATATAGTTTTCGGTCCGATACACAGCAGGCGGCTGGGCTCTTCATTGGGTGTGAATCTTCTGCCACCTAAAGGGAAGTTGTGTAATTTTGACTGTGTGTATTGTGAATGCGGATGGAACAGCGACGGAAGAGAAGACTGGAAAATGCCGGATGCATCTGAAGTCAGAGCGGCAATGGAAGAAAAGTTTTCGCAGTTGGCGAATAATGGTGTGAAAATTGATTCCATTACATTTTCAGGGAACGGTGAACCTACAATCAATCCTGATTTTCCTGATATTATAGATATTACTCTGGAACTCAGAGATAAATATCTGCCAGGAGCTGCAGTTTCAGTATTGTCCAATGCAACTCTTGCTGGACGTAAGGAAATCAGAGAGGCGCTTATGAAAGTAGATAACCCTATTTTGAAAATAGACGCCCCTACAGATGAAGGAGTTGCAGTAGTGAACAAGCCAGCTTTTCCATATAGTATTGAAGAAACAATAAGTCATTTGTCTGAGTTTGGAGGGAATTTTGTCCTTCAGACTATGTTTATGAAATGGGAGAGGTCGGATTCTTCGGATTCAGAATGGCTTGCCGGCTGGATGGATATAGTGAGAAGGTTAAAGCCTCGTGAGATAATGGTCTATACATTGGACAGAGAAGCTCCGCAAAAAGGACTTGAAAAGTTTACAGTCAGTCAGATGACTGATTTTGTCAGACCACTGATTGATGAAGGGTATAATATTCAGATAAGAGGATGAGAACAGTTATACAGAGAGTCAGGAGCGCCTCTGTGGAAGTGCCGGAAAGCGGTTACATGGCATCAATAGGAACTGGCCTGCTGCTTTTGTCTGCTTTTATAGAAGGAGATACTGAAGATGATTTGCGGTGGGTGGCAAGAAAGGTTGCAGCAATGAGGATATTTGATGATACAGACGGCGTAATGAACCTTTCTGTCCGTGATATATGTGGTGATATATTGATTGTCAGTCAGTTTACGCTGTATGCTTCTACAGTCAGAGGTAACAGACCTTCATATATCAAGGCGGCTAAACCGGATATTTCGGTTCCGCTTTATGAAAGATTTTGTAAATTGGTGGCTGAAGAGCTTGGAAGGGAAATCAAGACAGGCGTCTTTGGAGCGGATATGAAAGTTTCACTTTTGAATGATGGTCCTGTAACAATATTGGTGGATTCAAAAATAAAAGAATAGATATTATAAATAATTGTATTATGACCGACTATTGTGCAAAATATGGTTATTCTCCTGATAAGGAGGCGATTGACAGGGCTTTGACACTTGTCGCTTCAAATCTGGAGAATGTTGTTTCAAGGCAGGTTTTGCTGGACTGCTTTTCCATGATGGATCTTACATCCCTCAGAACCGATGATACACCGGCTTCCATAACGAAACTGGTAGAGAAAGTAAATGATTTTCAGTCTGAATATCCGGACTTTCCTCTTCCGGCCTCGATTTGTGTCTATCCAAACTTTGCAGAGACTGTCAAAGCACACAAAAAATGTGATGATGTGCATATTACTGTTGTTGCAGGGTGTTTCCCGTCATCCCAGAGTTTTACGGAAGTAAAAGTAAGAGAATGCGAACTCGCTGTCGAGAAAGGAGCGGATGAAGTCGATATAGTATTGTCTTTGAGCTCTTTCCTTGAAGGGGACTATGAGTCTGCATCTGACGAAATACGAAAAATCAGAGCTTGTATAGATGCGCAGGCTGCAAAGCAGGGACGTCAGGTTCATTTGAAAGTCATCCTTGAGACAGGTCTTCTGGTATCTCTTGAATCTGTAGCCCAGGCTTCTTTTCTTGCAATGGAAGCAGGAGCGGATTTCATAAAGACATCTACTGGAAAAGTCTCTGTAAATGCTACTCCAGCTGTATCGTATGTTATGTGCGAATGTATTCGTGCATACTATAAGGCTACCGGAAAGAAAATCGGATTCAAGCCTGCCGGAGGAATTTCTACGGCTCTGGATGCGGTATCATATTATACGATAGTATCTATGATTCTAGGCAAGGAGTGGCTCAATAAGGATTTTTTCCGTTTTGGAGTCAGCCGTATGGCCAACAATATTATCTCAGAAGTTCTTCAGAAAACAGTAACATATTTTTAAAACGCGTATATGACCAAACTGCTTGAAGTCAATGCCAAACACATTTGACAAGCTGCTTGATAGAGCGTTTTAACATTGCTTCAACGGCCTTGCAGATATCTGTAAGGCCGTTTTTTTAACTTAAACGTTTATTATTTATAAACACGGATAATCAGCCATACTTTTGTTTTGTAAATTAAAAACAGGAGTTATGGACAGATTATTGGGAATGATTCTTATTTTGACGCTGCTTTTTTCTTGTAATAGCAGCGTACTGGAGCCGGATAACGAATTTCCGGACAATGCTCTTGAAGATGTCGGACATGAGATGATAGTATTGGGGGAAAGGCTGGAAAACCCATATACTACCGAAAATATGACAAAGGCTCTTCAGTCTCTTTATCCTACAAAATCGCGTGTGGAGCTGTCTCCTACTCATCTGTATGTGAGATTTCTTCCGTTGGAAGAGTCTGATTTTGATTTATTGGACGGTCTTGATTTGTCAGACCATCCGTTGGATTATAAGATTGTCCGCGATGGTGACTATTATCACGATCCTTCTATAGATGATGATGACGCCACTTGGCAATATGCTGTCGTTCCGCATGATTATGTGTTTCCAGATGTTTATTATGAACTTATAGATGAGTGCTTCATTAAGGAAACTGGCGGCGTCCCAAGACGTTCCGGAGACATAGACTGGGATGCTGTGGAACGTGAGTCATACAGGATTACAGGCAATGGGGAAGTAGTGGAGCCGCTTACTAAATCCGGGAAAGTCAATCCTTCCGGAATGATTACAATTTTAGATGAAAAGGTCAATGGAGGAAAACCTTTCGGACTCTCGGGAGTGCGTATAAGATGCAACAGTTTTGTTAAGTTCTCACATACCTATACTGACAGGGACGGATATTATACCATACCTAAAAAGTACTCGTCCAATGTCAGATATCGTATTGTTTTCAAAAATGAGAAAGGATTTGCCATCGGATTTAACAAGCTTCTGGTACCGGCTTCCACAGCGGCATTGGGACGTCATTCCCCTGAAGGACTTAATTATACTGTAACAGAAAGGTCAGAGCGCAAGCTGTTTACCAGAAGTGTCGTTAACAATGCTGCATACGATTATATATCAAGATGTTCTTCGGAGGATATGTCTATCACCTTGCCTCCTGACGATTTAAGAATCTGGCTTTTTCAAGGAATGACTGCCAGCAGTGCGGTTATGCTTCATCATGGAGCAGTAGTTGACAGCAAGGATATAAGTAAGTTTTTAGGAGGCTTTTCAACAGTACTTAGATTTTTTGCTCCTGATTTGACCCTGGGGATGAAGAATAAGACTGAATATAGTGAAATATACAGCGACGTATGTCATGAGATGGCACATGCCAGTCATTTTGCTCAGGTCGGAACAGACTATTGGAACAGATATATAAAATTTATAATAAAAGCATTTGTGTCATCAGGAGGAAATACTTACGGTAACGGAAATGAAACGGATGCCGGCTATTGCGCAGTCGGTGAAATGTGGGCATACTATCTTGAAAGCCTTATGTATAAGGAGCGCTATGGAGGAAATGTACCGTCATTCGGCAACTCTTTTTGGTTTTCCCCTCAGATTTTCAGGGCTTTGGATCAGAGAGGTATTAAAAGATCTGACATACTCTTGGCACTTGCGCCGGATGTCTCTGATGTACGTATATTGAGGACGAGGCTACTTGCTATGTTTCCGGCAAAAACCGGCATAATCAATCAGGTCTTTAACAGATACAGATAGACTATGATATTTTAAAAAGGAAGAAGAGAATGATAAGGAGATAATATGGATTGGCGATATATAGGTGTATTCTTGGTGGCGATGCTCCTCGATGGTGGATTTGTTTATGGGCAGAAAATGTCGGTATCTTCAAACCTTGCAGGATATGCTGCATTGGGAACATTGAATGCTGAATTTGCGTATTCAGTTTCAAGGCACTGGAGTTTGCAGGTAGGGGCAGAATACAATCCCTGGACATTCAGGAAAGGTATTGCAGGAAAGCAATTCCAGATGAGACGGCAGAGTTATTCGACTTCAGCTAAATACTGGTTCTGGCATTTCGGTTCAGGATGGTGGATAGAGGGGAAGATTCAGTATCAGGAGTATAATGAGGGAGGTTTGATGAGGAGAAGGACAGAGGAGGGAGACAGGTTCGGTTTAGGGTTTGCCGCAGGATATACCTATATGTTGCATCCTAATATAAACATAGATTTCGGTTTGGGATTCTGGGGCGGTTATGCAAAGTATGTGCAGTTCAGATGTCCGTCTTGTGGATTGATGGAAAGGAAAGGAAATAAAGCATTCATTTTACCGGATGATATTTTAATAGCAATTACATATGTGTTCTGATAGAAATATACCTTGTTTGTTTGCATTGCTTTCCTTAATGATATTATGCTCTTGCTCAGTGTCAAGACGGATTTCCGAGTTAAGAGATTCCGGAAAAAATGTTGTTCTGTCGCTGCCCTCTGATGAAGAGGAAGAAGATACGGCAAAAACGGATTCAGCAGAATACTTATCGGCTGGAAAATCCGTGATTATGAATGCCGTCTTGGATTCAATTACAGGAGATATGGTAGCATCAGATGTAATACGGGCATCTAAAATTACTGCGAGATTCCGGCACGCGGCGGAAAGAAATGGCAAGATTTCTCTTGCCTTTGATGTATCTGTACCTTCTGAAATGCTGGAATCGTCATGGCGGCTGCGTCTGTTTCCGGTAATGGATATTCTCGGAGACTCACTTTGTCTTGAACCATTGTTTGTTACGGGAGCCGGATACAGGTCCGCTCAGGAGAAAGGCTATCAGAGATACAAGGCTTTTCTGTCATCTATTATAAAGGACAGTACTGACTTCCTTATGTTGCATTCTTTGGAAATGTTCATTCAAAGGTACTTTCCGGATACTTATTCAATGAAGACAGATTCTTCATATGTTTCAGCGAAAGAGGAGGAAAATATTTTTGGGGTTTGCAGGAAAGAAGTGGTGGAACATTATACTAGACAGGGACTTATAAGAAGAAATGAACGAAAGAAAAAGATATCGGAGAAAATGTTGTCAAAAGTAATAGCACCTGTTAATAGCAAGGTGAGGCTTGATACAGTTATATGTTCTTCTTCCGGGGAATTGGTTTACAGGTATGTCCAGACTATAGAAAGCCGGCCAGGTCTTAAAAAGATACCAGTAACGGTATCAGGAGGTATTTATGAACTTGGAAGGCAATTATATTCATTTCCTGAACCTGAAAATATAGTTTTTTACATTAGTTCTCTTTCAACCTTGGCAGATACTGCATCCAAATATGTGCTCAAAGTCATTGAACGTAATGTTTATGAAGACAAGAACGCTGTCATTGATTTCAGTCAGGGTTCGTCTCAGATTGATTTGTCACTTGGCAGCAATGAAGAGGAATTCAGTTCAGTCAAGGATTGGGCAGGGAAAATACTATCCAGTGAGAAATATGTGACTGATTCTATAGTTGTTACAGCTTCGTGTTCTCCTGAAGGTAGATATAGTTTTAACGAATTGCTGTCAAGGTCCAGGGCAGAGGCAGCAATGCTTTTTTTCTCAAATTATTTTCCTGATATGGATAAACAGGTTTTCAAGGCATCGTATATACCTGAAAATTGGAGCAGACTGAAGAAGATGGTAATTTCAGACAACTATATGTCCCAGGCTTCGAAAAACACAATATTGTCGTTTGATGCAGTAAAGAGTCCGGATGGCTCAGAAACGAAATTGAAATCTCTTCCGGAGTATGAGTATATAAAGGAATCTCTCTATCCGGGTTTGAGAAATGTAAAGTTCGGGATATTTATGCATAGGAAGGGTATGCAGAAAGATACTGTACATACGGCTGAAATAGATTCTACTTATATGGAAGGCATTAAAGCTCTTACATCACTCGATTATAGGAAGGCTGTAGGGCTGCTCGGGAAATATGAAGATTATAATTCTGCATTAGCTTATCTTTCAGCTGGTTATGATGAAAAGGCCTGGAAGGTAATATCAAAAGTACGGGGTCATACACCAAAATTGGATTATTTGGCAGCACTGGCTTTGTCCAGACTTGGAAAAATAGAAAAGGCATATAGGTATTTCAAATATTGCGTTGAGGCAGATCCTTCCATGCTTCACAGAGGAAGACTTGACCCGGAAATGAATGAAGTAGTTGAACAATACGAAAATGAAAGATATTGATGTATAACTCAAATTTTATCGCTTATGAAAAATGTATTTATTATTGCGGCTGCATCTGCTTTGGTATCCGTAGGATGTGCAAAAGAAAATCTCTGTCAGGAAACAGTCCCGAACAAAACAGTGTCTGTGGATATTTCTGTACCTGTAGCAACAATGACAAAGGTTACAGATCTGTCAGATGAGACTAAAGTCAATTCTCTGCAGATATTCTTGTTCAGGGAAAACGGTATGTTGGAAGGGTATAAATCAGTCGCAGCTGCAAATGTAAGTTTTGATTGCAGTACAGGTATAAAGGATATAGCAGCTGTCGTTAATGCTCCAGAGATTAAGGATGTAAAAACATTCCAGTCCTTAAAAGAACAAATATCGGATTTGAGGGATAACTCAGCAGGAGCATTTGTAATGTACGGTACTAAACGGCAGCAGATATCAGAAGCTGCCACTTCTGTAAGTGTCGATGTTTCAAGGCTGGTTTCAAGAGTTTCCATAACACAGATTACAAATAGTTTCGAGCTTGAACAATACCGTCAGTCAAAGTTTGAACTCAAACGGATTTATCTGGTTAATGTGGCTGGAAATAAAGAATATGGAGGAACAGCAGAGGCTACATCCTGGTATAATAAAGGTAAGCTTGATGAGCAAGTTGAGACCCTCCAGCTGATTTCTTCAGGAAATATTGAAAATTCAGAATTGAACTACAGTTCGGTTTACAATACAGCGCATTATTTTTACTGTTATCCTAATTCGGCTACAGATGAGAATGCGCAGTCTATGAGACAGAGTCCGACAAGGCTTGTTGTTGAAATGGCAATAGACGGAGCTGTTTATTATTATCCTGTAACTATTCCGGATATAGACAGCAATCATAGTTATAATGTAAAATTGAATATCAAGAGGCTTGGTTCTTTGGCTCCGGATATTCCTGTTGAATTTGAAACCGCAGGCTTTACAATAAATGTCCAGGACTGGGTGACAGGATTCGATAAAGAGGTTACAATATAGGCAGTAAGCATGTCTGTGTTATGATACATGGATATTCTGTCCTGAATTGAGATGAAGATGAATACAAAGACGATAATTGGCTTGATTATTTTGCTGCCGGCTTTAACATGCTGTCTTACGGCTTGTTCCGTAAAGGAAAACAGAGCAGAATGCCCATGTTTCCTTATAATGGATTTCAGTGAGGTCCGGAGTTCGGAAATGAGACATTCAGATGTTGATATAGAAAGTTCGGACGGCTTTTTGTATAACGACAAGATTCCAGCATCGAAGTATGGGGAAAGACATGTTGTTGCTGTTCCGAGGACTGGCGTTTTCCTGAATGTATCATATGGCAGTGAAAACTGTTTCAGTCCAGGAAACGGCTTCTTAGTGACAGATGGACAGAATTTTCCTCCGTTATATTTGTATTCATCTTATCTTGATACAGATGCAGAGGTCGTTGAGTCTAAAGTAAAGATGCATAAGGAACATTGCAGAATCAATATCGGAATGAAGGCTGTATCCGGACCGTTTCCTTTTTCTGTTTCCGTAGAAGGGGATATATGCGGTATAGGAATGGACGGCACGCCTGTCTCAGGGGCCTTCAGCTATTCTCCTGCAATAAATGATGAAGGAACTTGTTACGTCCGTGTCCCGCGTCAGACTTCTTCGTCTCTTATTCTTAAAATTTTGGATAAAAATGATGTTTTGAGATCATTTTCAATAGGAGAGTATATAATTGAAAGTGGCTATGATTGGACTGCTGAAAGCCTTGAAGATGTTAATGTTGAGATAGATTATGCTAAAACGGAAGTCTCGTTTACAGTAAATGATTGGGAAAAAACAGTACATTTTGATGTTGAAATATAGTTAGGAATTAAAAAACTTTTGTATCTTTGCACCACTTTACTGAGGCGCAGGTGGCGAAATTGGTAGACGCGCTACTCTCAGGAGGTAGTGCCAGAAATGGCGTGTCAGTTCGACTCTGATCCTGCGCACTTTAAAATGATGGCTGTCCTTGTTGGGGCAGCCATTTTTTATTTGTACTTTTACATCAATGTATTTAAAAAGCAAGATACCGATGAAAATAGTTTTTCTTGATGCAGCTACAATGGGAGCTGATATATCCTTTGAGCCTATAAGCAGGCACGGAGACCTGATATGCTATGATTCTTCAACTGCTGAAGAAGCTCTTGAACGTGTTGCGGATTGTGATGTGCTTATTGTTAACAAGGTAAAAGTGACAAAGGAACTGATAGATTCAGCTAAATCCTTGAAACTTATCTGCGAAGCGGCTACCGGTGTCAACAATATTGATTTGGAATATGCAGGGTTTAAAGGTATTCCGGTAAAAAATGTAGCTGGATATTCTACTGATTCTGTAGTTCAGACTACATTTATGCATATATTGTCACTTTGTGGCAAGGCAAGATATTTTGATAATGCGGTGAAAAGTGGGAATTATGCTTCAGCAGGAATGTTTACTGACGTGTCTGTTCCGTTCAGTGAATTGTCTGGCAAGAAAATAGGAATTGTAGGAATGGGGAAAATCGGCTATGGAGTAGCTAAAGTAGCGTCTGCTTTTGGAATGGATGTTTCTTATTTTTCTACATCCGGAACTTCTCACTGTACAGATTATCCAAGTGTTTCCCTTGAACAGCTTATGTCTGAGTCTGATATAGTATCCGTTCATGCTCCTTACAATGAAAGGACTGCATCTCTTATCTGTGAGAAAGAGCTGGCATTGATGAAGCCGTCTGCAATTATAGTAAATATGGGTAGAGGAGGAATCGTTGATGAGCAGGCTTTGGCAGATGCCGTAGATTCCGGAGCAATAGCTGGCGCGGCCTTGGATGTATTTGTCAGCGAACCGTTGTCTTTGGACAACCCGTTGATGAAAGTCGTTCATAAGGAGAGACTTTCATTTTCTCCTCATATTGCATGGGCATCTGTTGAGGCGCGGACCAGACTTATGGAGTGTATTGGCAATAATGTAGCGACAGCTAATGCAGATTAATCTGGAATTATCCCTATGTAATCTTCTCTCCGTATCCGTGTATTGCAAAATAAGCGGCCGTAAGTCATTGGACTGCGGCCGCTTTTAGATGTCATTGATAATAATATTTATGCTTTGATGTGATTGTTTTTAATTGTTAGTTCCTTTTTTCCTTTACCCTTACCAACTTGTCTTTAAGGATGTCGACGCAGTCAACAAGTGCATCTTCAAAAGTCTTGGCGTTACGCTCTATGACAACGTCATTTCCGGGAATCTGAACGTGAATTTTCACGTTTTTGTTTTCGTGTTCGGCGAGTAGCGAGAGAGCTACATCGACACCGATGATTTCGTCATAAAACTTTTCAAGTTTTGACACTTTTTTCTCTACGAAGTCAAGCAGCTTCTGGTCTGCGTTAAACTTGATGGATTGTACTCTAATCTCCATGTTTACCTCCGCTTTTTGCCCTTGGGTGGGCATTAGTATAAACTTTTTTTAGTTTTGCGACAGAGTTGTGAGTGTATATCTGGGTTGCGGCCAATGAAGAGTGTCCCAAAAGTTCCTTGATGGAATTTATGTCAGCTCCCTCATTCAGCAGTTCCGTCGCCAATGTGTGCCTGAGGACATGGGGCGATTTTCGTGCAGTGAAGAGTCCTGTTTCTCCAAGTTCGCGCTTGACTGCCCTGTCAACATAAACGGGATATAATGCTTTCCCGCTATAAGTCATCAGCAATGGCGAGTCAGTTCCGTGCATAATGCAACTTGTCGCATCAACTGTTTGTAAATATAGTGAAATTTCTTTACAAAGAGACGTTATGACAGGAATTTCTCTTGTTTTATCACCTTTACCCCTTACTTTTATTTGTTGTCTGTGGAAATCAACAGATTCTCTTGTAAGAGAAATAAGTTCGCCGCGTCGCATACCTGTTGAGTACAAAATGGAGACAATCAATCTGTCCAGTTTCTTAGTATATATCCATTCTGCAAATCTTTCCGGTTTGTCAGATATTTCATTCATTGTTGCCAGGACGGAATCTTTTTCTGTAGAATATCCTGGTTTCTCCTTGAATCTTAGATAAGCCTCAATAAACTCTCCAGGAGACATTCCCTCTGTATATGATGCGAATATTTCGCTCTCTGACAAGTATTTCTCCATGCTGTCATGTCTGTAGAAAACAGGAAGATTTTTGTCAGTTTTCGGCCTTTTAACATTGCGGGCGGGGTTATACAATATGATTTTTTTTATCATAAGGTACCTGCAGAATCCGCTAAGGACGGAAATATGAAGGCAGACACTTTTCGGGTTTAACTTTTTCTTTTCAATCAGATATATTTCGTACCCGCGGACAGTGTCTGTGTTAAGGACATCATTGATATTATTTACAGAAATTTCCTCTCCTGACGTCCGGTGTATGTAAACAAAGTCGGAAAATGACTGCAGGACATTATAATAAATCTCCTGTGTCCTTTTGGAGTATCTCCGGACACTGGCTATATATTCAATATATGTTTCTATCAGAGTCATTTATTTTGCTTGCAGACCGATTTCTGCTGCTTTACTGCGCATAAGTCTGTCTGCCTGACCGAAATCATTCTCTATAATACCGTCAAGTATAGCGTTTTTTACAAATTCCTTAAGGATGCCAATTTCGTGGCACGGCGGTATTCCGAATACTTCCATTACATATTCTCCGGTTATAGGATTCTTGAAATTCCGGATGGCATCTTTTGCTTCTACATCAGCAAGTTTTTGCTGGACAAGTTCGAAATTCTGTTTAAGCCGTTCAACTTTGCGTATGTTCTTGGATGTTATGTCCGCATTGCACAGAAGCATAAGGTCATCTATGTCATTCCCCGCGTCAAACAGCAATCTGCGTACTGCAGAGTCAGTAACTTCTTCTGTAACTAGAGCTATGGGTCTCAGGTGAAGATTGACCATCTTTTGTACATACTTCATTTTCTCATTGAGAGGAAGCTTCATCTGCTGGAACATCTTTGGAATCATTCTGGCACCGACGACTTCATGTCCGTGGAATGTCCATCCTGTCTGTGGCGCAAACCGTTTTGTTGCAGGTTTCCCTATGTCGTGAAGTAATGCGGCCCAGCGAAGCCACAAGTATGGTTCAGTTCTCGGTACGGTGATTTCTTGTCCATCTTCAAACTCATGGTTGTATAGAACTCCCCTGGATATCATATCTGCTTCTCCTGCAGCAAGATTGTCAAGGACCTCAAGAGTATGGCTGAAATTTTCTTTATGCCCTTTGCCATCGACAGTTTCCGTGCCTTTGAGTTTTACAAGTTGAGGCATGATGTAATCCATCAGGCCTGTTTCATCCAAAAGACGGAACCCGATAGAAGGTTTTGAACAAACCAGTATCTTATTAAGCTCTTCAGTTATTCTCTCTTTGGACAGGATTGACATCCTTTCACGGTTTCTTCGTATGGAATCAAGAGATTCGGGAACTATTCTGAACATCAGTTGCGGTGTGCTGAGTTTTGTCGCAAATCTGATGGCACGTATCATTCTCAGTGGATCATCACTATAAGTAGTGTCTGGATCCAGCGGTGTGCGTATGATTCCTGAGGCAAGGTCTCTTATACCTCCGAACGGATCTACAAGTGCGCCAAAGTCTTCTTTCTGAAGGCTGAATGCCATAGCATTAATTGTAAAATCACGCCTTAGCTGGTCATCTTCCAATGTCCCGTTTTCGACTATCGGCTTTCTGGAATCTCTTCTGTAAGATTCTTTTCGCGCACCGACAAATTCAATCTCCACTCCCTTGAATTTCAGCATGGCAGTACCGAAATTCTTGAAAACTGAAACATTACTTTTTACTGCGGCTCCAACTGCTTCTGCCAGTTCGATGCCGCTGCCTTCTACTACGATATCTATGTCTTTGCTTGGTCTGCCGAGAAAGCAGTCCCTGACATAGCCTCCTATGACAAAAGCTCTGACACCGAGATTCTCAGCGGTTTGTGAGACTATCTTGAAAATTTTATGATCCAGGAAACCCTGTGTTATTGTGGCGTTGCTCATTTTACTTTAACATCTTTTCATAATCGGGAGCTGAACTTACAGGTTTGTATCTCCCGTCTTTTTTTTCAAATATGAATGTCTTGACCCCGTTGGTTATAATTATATATTTGACATCCAATACCATATTATATCTTACGGCTTGCTCCAGAACTGCAGTGCTGATAGGTATTTCAGGTCTTTTGCATTCTACCACAGCCAGGGGTTTTGCTGCCCTGTCATATATGATTATATCTGCCCTGAACTGTTTTTCCCCCAATTTGAAACTCACCTCGCTCATCATCATGTGTTTGGGAACAGACATTTGCCTGTTCAGCAAGTCTATGAACCACTGTCTGACTTTTTCTTCAGGAGTGAGTGAAACCTCCTTTTTTCTGAGTGGGTCCCAAATTGTACAAGTTTCTTTCATATTATCCCGGTAATCACATTGCATATATCGAGGGCTATTTCGTCAACGGTTTTGCCGTCTGTTTCAACAGTTACGCAGGAGCATGCTTCATACGTACCGACTCTGTCTTTCAATATGGAACATATCCTTTGTCTCAGTTCAGGAATATTACTTGCTGATACTGAAATTAAGGGCCTTTTTCTATAATCCTTTTCCAGATTGCGGACCAAAGTATCTGTCTGAGCTTTCAGATAAATGCATTTTGTTTCTGTACTGACTATTTTCCGGCATTTTCCAGTCGTTAGAGTACCTCCTCCGAGAGATAATATAGTCAGACCGTCATTTTTTCCGGATTTATATTCTGATATAATTTCCGATAAAGCGTCATATTCCTTTTCCCTGAATCCGGGTTCCCCGTATAATTCGAAAACTTCCGGAATCTTCATATTTGCCATGTCTTCAATATAGGAATCAAGGTCAATGAATTCGCAGGATAGCAGTTCGGAAAGTTTTTTCCCGACACTGCTTTTCCCGCATCCCATAAATCCTGTCAGTGAAATTATCATAGGCGCTATATGGCAAATATCAGGAATTTATCAGAATAAACTAAGCTGTTCATCATCATTGCCGCTATCTTTAATGTCGTTTTCCGGCAATTCAGCCTGAACTTCATTCTCCTGTTCTTCGTCATCATCAAAGTGAAGAGGCTCTCCGAAGTGAAGCTCCTTTATTTCAAACTGGCTGGCTCTTTTTCCCTTAGCCTGGATTCCTTTCTTTCCTATGAAACTCTCTGCATCGATCGTTTCGCCTTCGCGGTGCTCATGTTTTCCCCCGAATGTTATCTCTATCTGCGGATGTTTGTCATCGCTGATTGCCACGAAGTATGATCCTTTTGCATCAGTTATGAAGCTTTGAGGATTGTTGTCGCTGACATCAAATGAAAATCTCTTTATATAGAAGCAATTGACAGATCCGTCAAAGTATATTGCAGTATAGGTCTTTTCCGGATTGAGCTTTTCTATTTTCAGAAGATTTTCCTGATATCTGTTGCTCAAATCGAAGGAAGTGGTATAATATGTACCGTCCTGGAATATCGCCAGTATATGCTCATCCGAATCAAACTGTCCCAGGTAGAGTCCTCTTCCGTCTTCATTCAGCCTGTTGATATCAGTGTCGAACCATACATCTTTTCCTCCTATGGTTGAAACGCCTTTGGATTTGAGCCCGATTTTCTGTATAGGATTTTTTGATACCAGATTTCCTCTGGACGACCGTCCCTTTATGGCAAGTTGCGAAAAGTCATACTCAAGAGATGATTTCTTGAGTTTCGGTCTTGGCCTGAGATTTATCCTTACAGTTTCTGCTTCGGCATTACCGTTTGCAGTAAACCATAGTACTGCAGAGCCTGGTGTCCCCATAGTAAGGTCATATTCCTTATCTCTGGTAATACTTGTCACCGCAAATCTTTTTGCGTATGTCACACTGCTCTTTCCGTCCCTGTAGATGGCATTGTATATGGTTCTGGAATCATTTCTGTCGAAAATTCCTACATAAAGCAGATCCTTTCCGAAGAAAGCCTTGTCACTTACCTTGGTTACACTATATATTCCGTCTTTGCGGAAGACTATTATTTCAGACAAGTCAGAACATTCGCATACAAACTCCGCATTATCTTCCTTTTTGAGATTGATTCCGACAAATCCCTCTGAAAGATTTGCATATAGTTTGGCATTGTTGTTTACGACTCTTGTCGCTGTAATAGATTCGAAGTTCGTGATTTCAGTAACTCTGGGATATTCTGCCCCGTATTTCTTTTTCAGGTTTTTGAAGTATGCAATGGTGAATTCAGTAAGATGGGACAGATGGTTCGAGACTTCTTCAATTTCGTCTTCTATACCCCTCAGTTTTTCATCCATAGCCTTGGTGTCGAATTTCGATATCTTTCTTACAGGCTTTTCCACAAGTTTTGTGATATCTTCCATCGCAATTTCCCGTTTTAGAAGAGCCTGGTATTTTCTCATTTCATCGAAGACTTCATTCAGCTGGTCCTCCCAGGTGCGGGAGTCTCCTTCGAGGATTTTATACACCCTGTTTTCGAAAAATATTTTCTCAAGAGAACCGTAATGCCAGTCATTTTCCAGTTCATCGAGTCTGATCTGAAGTTCTTGTCCCAAAAGATCCTTAGTATGCATTGTATCATACTTGAGAATATCTTCCACATTCAGGAATTGAGGCTTGTTATCTACTATGACACAGGCATTTGGCGAGATTGATACTTCGCAGTCGGTAAAAGCGTACAGAGCATCGATTGTCTTGTCTGGAGAGACATCGTTTGGAAGATGAATTACCAGATTTGCCTGTTTGGTAGTGAGATCGTCGATTTTCTTAATCTTGATTTTGCCTTTATCCTTTGCTTTCAGGATAGACTCCACTACGATATGAGTTGTCTTGCCAAACGGAATTTCTGTAATTGCAATCGTATTTTTATCGATTTTCTCAATCTTTGCCCTTACTTTAACAGTTCCTCCGCGCTGGCCTTTGTTGTACTTTGAGCAGTCAGCATATCCTCCGGTAGGAAAATCTGGAAAAATCTCAAAATCCCTGCCTTGAAGTATGGCGACAGATGCATCAAGCAACTCATTGAAGTTGTGTGGCAGAATCTTGGAGGCAAGTCCTACGGCAATTCCTTCCGCTCCCTGGGCAAGAAGTAGCGGAAACTTTACAGGAAGTTCTACGGGTTCAAGATTTCTGCCATCGTATGATGTCATCCAATTGGTTATTTTTGGATTGAAAACAACCTCTTTGGCAAATTTTGACAACCTTGCCTCGATATATCTGGCAGCTGCATTTGAGTCGCCGGTAATAATGTTACCCCAGTTACCCTGGCAGTCAATAAGCAGATTTTTCTGACCGAGCTGTACCAGTGCTCCAAGTATGGACGAGTCTCCGTGTGGATGGAACTGCATGGCTTCACCCACAAGGTTTGCAACCTTAGTATAATGTCCGTCGTCTTTGCGGTACATTGCATGCAGAACTCTGCGCTGTACCGGTTTAAGTCCGTCGATTATATGAGGAACGGCCCTTTGTAGAATGACATAAGAGGAGTAGTCCAGAAACCACTCCTTGAACATTCCTGAAAGTTTGTATTTTCTGCTGTTTTCATTTAGAAGCCTGTCAAATTTTCCGGACGACGGTGTCCCTTCTTCGACAGGTGCTTCGTTGAAATCATCTTCCTGTTCTTCAACAGGAAGATCCATATCGTCCATATCCATCTCTTTCACAAAAAAGTTTTAGTATTCGTAACCGAACTTCTTGAGTTCCCTTTTGTTTTCCCTCCAGTCCTGATCTACTTTTACAAAAAGTCTGAGGAATACTTTTTTCTGGAAGAAGTCTTCCATTTCGATTCTCGCTTGGGTGCCGACCTTCTTCAGCGCAGCTCCGCCCTTTCCTATTATGATGCCTTTCTGGGAATTACGCATTACATAGATGACAGCACTTATATCATATCTGTCATCGCCCTCTTTGAACTCTTCTACACTTACTTCGCAGCAATAAGGAATTTCCTGGCTGTAGTTCAGTAAAATCTTCTCTCTGATTATCTCAGAGGCAAAAAATCTCAGGTTCTTGTCGGTAAAGACATCTTTGTCATACCAGGCAGGAGCTACTGGCAGGTGGCTCAGAATTGCATCGAACACATTGTCAAGGTTGAACCGTTCCTGTGCTGAAACAGGGAAAATGACAGCCTGGGGAAGATGTCCTTTCCACCAGGCTATCAAATCATTGACCTGTTCCTGAGTGCTGATGTCAATCTTGTTGATAACCAATATGACAGGGCATTCTATTTTTTTGAGTTTTTCTATATACTCGGCATTCTTGTCCCCGGTTTCAACAGTGTCAGTCACATACAGGATTATGTCGGCATCTCCTATCGCGGTTTCAACAAAATCCATCATGCTTTTCTGCAGTCTGTAGTTAGGTTTCAGGATACCGGGTGTATCGGAATAGACTATTTGGTAGTCTTCTCCGTTTACAATTCCCATTATCCTGTGTCTTGTAGTCTGTGCCTTTGCTGTCACTATGGACAACTTTTCTCCTACGAGTGCATTCATTAAAGTGGATTTGCCGACATTAGGATTTCCTATTATGTTGACAAATCCTGCACGATGTCTGTTTTCGCTCATATTATACGTATGCTCCCATTTTAAGAACGTTGGTCTCTCCTGTAGAAAGGTATCTCCAGGCTCCTCTTTTAAGTCCTTTTTTTGTAAGACCTGCAAAATATACTCTGTCAAGGGCTTTTACGGTATATCCGAGTGATTCGAATATTCTCCTTACAATTCTGTTCTTTCCCGAGTGGATTTCTATTCCGAGCTTTCTGCGGTCATTATCGTCTATGTATTCAAGTTCGTCTGCTGCAATCACTCCGTCGGCAAGTTCAATCCCGCTTAAGATATGATCGAAGTCTTCCTGTCTGAGTTCCTTGTCCAGACTTACCTGGTAAATCTTTTTCTTGTCGTATGAAGGATGAGTAAGCTTTTCAGCTATTTCACCGTCGTTGGTGAACATAAGCACTCCGGTAGTGTTCTTGTCAAGCCTTCCAACAGGGAATACTCTGGCGTCACATCCTTTCAGCAAATCCATGACTGTCTTTTCGGCGTGCGGGTCGCTGGCTGTAGTTACAAAACCCTTCGGTTTGTTCATTACTATATATACTTTCTCTTCTCCTTTAAGTCTTTCGCCATTGAAACGTATGTCATCGTTCTTGATGTTGACTTTAGTTCCGAGTTCGGTTACGACCTCACCGTTCACTGTTACGACTCCGGCAAGTATGAGGTTATCAGCTTCACGTCTTGAGCAAACACCTGAGTTTGCTATGAATTTATTGAGTCTTACCTCTTCCTTAACCGGTATGTTTATCATATCATTGTCAGAAAAACTGTTGTCATTCAACTGAGGCTTTCTGTTAATCATACGGTTTATCCCCAATGTCGCGCTGTCCGGCTGGCGTCTTGTACCAGGCTTTCCTGCAGGAGTCCCGAATTTCCTTCCTCTGTTTTCGAAACTTCTCCTTCCGCCATCATTGAACGACCTCCTTGATGATGGTCTTCCTTCGCCGAAACTTCTTCTCTGGTCATTACCATAAGAATTTGTCCTTCCTTCTCCTTCACCGAAACTTCTTCCTGACGGCTTTCTGCCTCCGAAGCTCTTTCCACCTTCACCATAACTTCTGTTCTGGCCATAGTTCCGGCCACCTTCACCATAACTTCTTCCTGAGCCGTAGTTTCTACGTTCAGAGTAGCCTGAATTTCTCCTGTCTGACGATCCGTAGCTGCTCCTTTCTCCTGAAAAAGAAGTCCTTCTGCGCTCAGAATAAGACGCCCCTCCTTCAGCAGTGCCTGAAACGCCGCTTTTTCTGTGACGTAGTTTCCTTCCTGCCTGAGAGTATTCTCCTGTGTAGCTCTTCTCCTGATGTCTTTCATTTCCGTAGTCTCTACGGTTTTCGCGGCTTTCGTAGCCGTTTCTTCTGTAATTTTCCATTGTTTCTGAACCCTTCCCGGGCTTGATAAAATTGTTTATGATAATGGATGGCTCACGCCATCGGTGTTTATAGTTTTTGCCGTTTGCAGGCTAATTATTTTTTTAAATTGAATTTGTATGTAATAGTACCTTCCTGTACCGGAGGGGCAGAACTGCTCATATTGAATCTTGATTCAAGAGCGGCCTTTTTTGCTGCCTCCCACAGTGTCTTGTCAGTTACCGTCGTTCCTTGTATCCCCGGCACCGCTTCAAGTACCTTGCCATATTGGTCAACTTTGATACGAACTACTACAATACCTGAGTTCTGAACAGAATATACCGGGTTAGGTAGAGCGCCCAATACTGTTCTTCCGGAGAGTTTGGCATTAGGCCTTCCGTCAGTATTTCCGGTTTTTGTGTTTCCTTGTGCATGACCTGCCTTCAGTGCATCGCTTACCTTGTGAGCGGTCTGTGCCGCAAGCGTATCTTTGTTTGTCTTGTTGTCGGCTGAATGGAACAAGGCCCGCTTGTCAATTTCCTTTTTACGGGGAGGCTGAGGGGTCTCTACATCTCCGAAATCATCGTTTATGGATTCAGGAGCTTCATTGGCCTTGGTGCCTTTATGCTGAGCTTCTGATGCCTGGACGAGTTTTATGTCCTTTGTCGGGTCTGCTTTTACAGCTCTCGGCTGGGTTCCTGTCCTGACCTGTTCTGGCTTGAATGTCTCACTGTCAGAAAAGTCTATCAGGATGGACTGCTCCTGAGGCGGAGGATATATGTATTTAAGTCCGCTAACTGCTCCGGCCCCCAATATACAAACATGCACAGCCACCGTAACTGTGATGCCTGTGATTCTAGCCAGTCTTTCCTGCCGTGCGCGTTCGTATTTGTAATGTTCCATACCTTTTTATTCCGGTGATGTGGCCAGAATTACTTTATAGTGGTTTCTTTTGGCTATATTCATAACTTGGACAACTTCCTTGATAGGGACGCTTTCGTCAGCATAGATTGAAAATGTAGGGTCTTCCTCAGTCTGCAGCAATCCTACCAATTCATCTTCTATCTTATCAAAGCGGACAGGAGTCTTATCTCCGTTTATGTGATAGGAGAAAGTGTCAGTATCCTGATAGTGCTTGATGGAAACGCTGACTGTCGCTTTGGCAGATACCTGTCCTGTACTTTTAGGCAGCAGAAGTTTCAATGCATTCGGATTTACAAGAGTAGAAGTCACCAGGAAGAAAATCAGCAATAGAAACACAATGTCCGTCATAGAAGACATTGAGAATCCTGAATCAACCTTTGTATTTCTTTTGATTGCCATATTGTGCTTGCCTTGTTATTTGGACGAATCTGCCGGTTCGTGCAGGAGGTCCATAAAGTCTATAGTGGTGCTTTCCATCTTGAATACCAGATCTGAAATCCTGGAAGTGAGGTAGTTGTATCCGAAGTAGGCAAGGATGCCGACAATAAGTCCTCCGACAGTGGTTACCATCGCTGTATAGATTCCTCCTGAAAGGAGGGTTATATCAATGTTATTCCCTGCGTTTGACATATTGAAAAATGCCTGGATCATACCCATCACTGTGCCAAGGAATCCGATCATCGGTGCGCCTCCGGCTATGGTTGCAAGCATTGGAAGGCCTTTTTCGAGTCTTGCCACTTCTACATTGCCCATGTTTTCTACTGCTGTCTGGATGTCCTGCAAAGGCCTTCCAATGCGCTCTATCCCTTTCTCTACAAGTCTGGCAATAGGAGAGTCGTATTTCTGGCAAAGGTCTAAGGCGGACTTTATTTTGCCGTCATGAATCAGACTGTGGATGTCTTTCATGAAGTTTTTGTCTATCATGCTGGCTTTGCGTATCATCCAGAATTTTTTTCCGAAAATGTAGATTGCAAGGATAGAAAGAGCCAGAAGGACAAGCATCAGCCATCCTCCTTTGGCTGCCATCTTGATAAGAGAAAAAGTTACCTCCTGCTGCTGCGGAAGCATATCTCCAGCTACTGCAGCTGTATCGATGCTGGATTGTAAAAGATTGAAAAGCATTGTTTTTATCTTGTATTATATAAATTTATATTCAATAATAACTGCAAAAATAGATAAAAATTTGGAATTATTGATACCTGTCCTTTTGCAATTTCAATGTACGTTCTAATAGGTGACTTCACTCAGGAATAACGCGTTCCCGGGGACTGATTCTCCTGCATCGGAACGTTTTCCTGACAAAATAAGATTTTCAAACCATTCGTAGTCTCTTTTCCCGCGTCCGACATCCACAAGTGAGCCGACAACAGCCCTAACCATGTTTCTGAGAAATCTGTCAGCCCTTATGGTAAACACGATATAGTCCCCTTCTTTGGCCGGGAATCCCATTTCAGATACATGGACCGGAGAGTATGCTTTCCATTCAGCGTGCGAAACAGAGCAGATCGAAGTTTTATTGTTTCCTCCTGTTTTTTCAAAGCAGCTGAAGTCGTGGCATCCGAGCAGCAGCGATGCGGCTTGGTTCATTCTGTCGATATCCAGGGGGTAGCGGCAGTACCAGGAGAAATTTTCCATAAACGGATCTTTTTTTCTGTGGATGAAATAATGGTATTCTCTGGATTTGGCTGAAAATCTTGCATGAAATTCAGTAGTGGTTTGAGCTATCTCGTGAATGATGATGGATTTAGGTAGGATGGCATTCAATTTGTAAGCAAGTTTTTCTGCGTCGGGGACGGTCACGGGGTTTTCTATGTCGAAGTGGGCTATATAATTGACTGCATTGACACCTGTATCTGTCCTTCCGGCTCCAGTTACTGTAGTTTCGGATTCCAGAAGCACTGAAAGTGCCTTCTGGAGCTCTTCTTGGATGCTTTTCTGCTGTTTTTGGATCTGCCATCCGAAAAAATATGAGCCGTTATATGAAAGCCGAATAGAATATCGCATACTTTGTAATGTGAAAATTTGTAACTTTGGGAGATTTTGTTTTGCAAAAATATTAAAAATTAAGACATAATTATATGGAGAGCGTGAACATTAAAGAACTAAATGACCGTATCCAGAAGGAAAGTTCGTTTGTCGATATTCTCACAATGGAGATGGGAAAGGTGATTGTGGGGCAGAAATCTCTTGTCGAGAATCTTCTTATCGGACTTCTTGCAAATGGGCATATTCTTCTGGAAGGTGTTCCTGGATTAGCCAAGACGCTGGCTATAAATACACTTGCTTCGGCAGTCGATGCTAAGTTCAGTAGAATCCAGTTTACCCCCGACTTGTTGCCGGCTGATGTTATCGGAACGTTGATTTATTCTCAGAAAAGCGAACAGTTCCAGATAAGAAAAGGTCCGGTTTTCGCCAATTTCGTTCTGGCAGATGAGATTAACCGTTCGCCTGCAAAGGTACAGTCAGCCTTGCTTGAGGCTATGCAGGAAAGGCAGGTGACTATTGGTGACGAGACTTTCAAGCTTCCTGAGCCATTTCTTGTAATGGCTACACAGAACCCTATAGAGCAGGAGGGTACATATCCTCTTCCAGAGGCTCAGGTTGACCGTTTTATGCTGAAGGTGGTTGTGGATTACCCGAAAAAGGAAGAAGAGAGGATGATTGTCCGTATGAATAATACAGGCGAGTTTCCGAAAGCTTCTCCGATTCTTAAACCGGAAGATATCGTGCGTGCAAGGCAGGTCGTGAGAGATGTTTATATGGATGAAAAGATAGAGAGGTATATAGTGGATATCGTATATGCGACCCGAACTCCTCAGGATTATAATCTGTCCAAGCTCTCCAGCCTTATTTCTTATGGAGCTTCTCCTCGTGCCAGCATTTCTCTTTCAATGGCTTCAAAGGCATATGCTTTTATAAAGAGGAGAGGATATGTCATACCTGAAGATGTGAGGGCTGTCTGCAATGAGGTGCTTCGTCACAGGATAGGGTTGACATACGAGGCTGAGGCCGAAAATGTAACGACAGAGAATATTATAGCTGAAATAATAAATGCGGTAGAGGTTCCATAATGGAAAACAGAAGTGCAAATGACTTGCTCAAGAAAGTCAGGAAGATTGAGATAAAGACACGGGCTCTTTCACACCAGATTTTTGCCGGTGAGTATCATTCTGCCTTCAAGGGACGCGGAATGGCTTTCAGTGAGGTGCGTGAATATCAGTTCGGAGATGATGTCAGAAATATGGACTGGAATGTCACTGCCAGATTGAGATCTCCGTATGTGAAGGTTTTTGAGGAAGAGAGGGAGCTGACAGTGGTTTTGCTGATAGATGTCAGCAGATCCGGTCTTTTCGGAACATCAGGAATGACCAAGAAGGATCTTATAGCCGAGATTGCGGCTGTACTGTCTTTCTCGGCCATTATCAATAACGATAAGGTGGGTGCACTCTTCTTTAGCGATAAAGTTGAAAAATTTATTCCTCCAAAGAAGGGAAGAAGCCATCTGCTTCATATAATACGTGAGATAATAGAACTGCAGCCCTCTTCTGACAGAACAGATATCAGCGAGGCTCTGCGTTATCTGACAAATGCCATAAAGAAAAGATGTACGGCGTTTGTCCTGTCTGATATGCTGGATGTATGTAAAGACGGATCTCCGAAATATGAGGATGCCTTGAAGGTGGCAGCGAACCGTCACGATTTGTCTGTCATAGAAGTATATGATCCCAGGGAGAGGACGTTACCTGATGTAGGACTTGTTCATATAAAGGATTCTGAAACAGGTGAATCCGCCTGGGTCAACACATCCGGAAAAAAGACAAGGAAAATGTATGAAGAGTGGTTCGAAGCTGTTTCCCAGTCTGCGACGCGGCTCTTCAATAAATATAGCATTGACAATGTAAGTATATCCACAGACGAGGATTATGTCAAAGGACTTATGGCTTTTTTCAAAAAAAGATGATTGTCAACAAGAATTGAGATTATGAACTTTTTTTCATATTTGGCGGCTACGCTTTGTATTATAGCGGGGTTTATTCCTGCAAGGGCAGGAAACAGTGGTTTGAAAACACCGGGAAGTTCATTCCTGGAGCAGCTTCAGGAAAGGGATTCTATTCTTGTTGCAGATCAGTTGAAGTATGGATTCCGTCTGGAAAATGTGCCCGAAGGGACCGGATTTGCCCTGCCTGATTTTTCAAAAGGCTTCCGTGACAGTGTCGAGGTAGTATCTCCAATGCGCATAGATACACTGGCATTCAGGAAAGGAAGGAAAGGCGCTCCCGGAACTTATGATCTGGAGGGAAGTATGGTTATCACTTCTTTTGATGAAGGACAATATTCTCTTCCTGCTTTGTCTGTGTTGATGCATTCTGCAGATGGTGTTACAGATACTCTTATATTTGAACCTAAGTCAATGACAGTCAAGTCAATGCCTGTGGATACAGCATCTTTTAAGGTGCACGATATAAAAGGGCAGGTGCGTTATCCCCTGACTTTTAGAGAATTGCTTCCATATATACTTTTGGCAGTATTTTTATCTCTGATTGTATTTTTTATAGTAAGGTATATCCGTAAGCGCATGGCTGGAGGTTCTGGCAGCAATATGAAAAAGGAGCCGGCTCATATAGTGGCTTTAAGAAAGCTGGATCATTTTAGATGTAACAAATTATGGGGTCAGGACAAGCAGAAGTTCTTTTATTCAGGTGTGACTGATGCGCTCAGAGAGTATATGGTTTCCCGTTACGGCATTTCCGCAATGGAAATGACTACAAAGGAGATTTTTGACAGGCTTGTAGGAAAAGAAATTCCAGCAGACCTTTATGTTGAAGTCAAGGAACTTTTTGAGAGGGCTGATTTTGTCAAGTTTGCCAAGTATGTGGCAAGTGAAGAGGAAAATGCATCAGCAGTGCCTGCTGCCGTACGTTTCGTTACACAGACATATCAGGCAGAGCTTGATTCGGAGGCTGATGACAGAGCAGCCTCAGGAGACCAGACAGTTGAAACTAAACAGTGAATAGACGATGTTTTTTGAATATCCTGAAATATTGTGGCTGGAGATAGTGCCAGTATTGCTTATACTGCATTATCTGTATATTGAGATTAGAGAGCGCAGGCCTCACTTGAGAGTTTCGGTTTCTATACCATGGAAGCTTTCGGGAGGCTCTGTTCTTACTTGGGTCAGACATTTGCCTTTTGTCTTGAGAACTTTGGCGATAATTATGATAATAATAGCCATTGCTCGTCCAAGATCTTCTGAAAAAATGGATAAGGTTGATACCGAAGGTATAGACATAATGCTTACGATGGACGTTTCCACAAGTATGCTTGCCAGGGATTTCAAGCCGGACAGGATCAGTGCAGCAAAGGATATTGCAATAGAATTCATTTCGCAGCGCCCTTCTGACAGAATAGGCATTGTTGTTTTTGCTGGAGAAAGTTATACCCAGTGTCCTCTCACTACAGACAGGTCTACACTTATAAATCTTATGAAAGAAGTGCAGACGGATCTTATTGAGGACGGTACCGCTATAGGAAATGGTCTTGCCACAGCCGTAGCCAGACTTAAGGATTCTGATGCAAAGAGCAGGGTGGTGATATTGCTTACGGACGGAGTAAACAACAGAGGGGAGATTACTCCGCAGATGGCTTCGGAAATAGCAAAGACTTATGGCGTAAGGGTATATACTATAGGTGTCGGGGCCATGGGAACAGCGCCGTATCCTGTAATGACGCCATGGGGTGTGGATATCCAGAATGTGCGTGTGGAAATTGATGAGAAACTGCTTGAAGAAATAGCGTCAATGACTGGCGGAAAATATTTCCGTGCGACTGACAATACCAAGCTTATGGAGATTTACAGTGAAATCAACAAGATGGAGAAGGCGCGTACAACTATTGACAGTTTCCCTATTTATAAGGAATTGTTTTCTATTTATGCTCTGATTGCACTTGCCGCACTTCTTATGGAGTTGATTGTAAGGTTGTTTGTAATAAAAAGACTGCCATAACTGCAGGAGGAAGATGATATGATAAATTTTGCACAGGCGCAATATCTGTTTTTAATATTGCTTATTCCGTTATTCTTCGTATTGCAGGCAATAATGCTGCATCAGAAGAAGAAAAATATCCGTAAGTTCGGTGATGCTGAACTTGTACGTAAACTTATGCCGTCTTACTCAAAGTCAAAAGGTTGGGCAAGGGTAACTCTGTTTTCTATAGGCTTTTTCTTTTTTGTCATAGGACTTTCAAGACCTCAGATTGGTGCGAAACTGAAGGAGCATGAAGCTAAAGGCGTGGAAATAATGCTTGCGCTTGATGTTTCCAACTCAATGTTAGCAGAAGACTATTCTCCAAACAGGCTGGATAGGGCCAAACTGGCGATTTCAAGGCTGGTAGATAAACTGAGGGATGATAGGATAGGTCTTATTGTTTTTGCAGGAACATCATTTGTCCAGTTGCCTGTGACTACTGACTATGTTTCTGCAAAAATGTTTTTAAGTTCTATATCTAATGAATCCATACCAGTGCAGGGAACGGCTATAGGTGATGCAATCAATACTGCAATTAGAAGTTTTAGTGCGCAAAGCGAGAAAAGCCGGGCAATAATTATAATTACAGATGGAGAGAATCATGAAGATGACCCGGTTGAGGCAGCCAAAAAGGCAGCAGAAGCAGGAATACGCGTTTTTACTATAGGCGTCGGGTCTCCTGAAGGAAAGCCGATTCCTTTTAATGGAGAACTGATGAAAGACAAAAATGGTGAAATCGTCGTTACAAGACTGGATGAAGAAGTGCTTAAAAAAGTAGCAGAGGCTGGAAACGGAGTTTATGTCAGGGCAGGGAACAGCGAATTCGGTCTGGCTCCTGTGGTTCAGAGCATCAAGAGGATGGATGAGGAAAAATTCAGTTCAGTTGTTTTCGAGGAGTTTGATGAGCAATATATGTATTTCTTTGCCATTGCCTTGTTGTTCTTTGTAATAGAGATGCTTGTCGGAGAGAGAAAATCAAAAAAGCATTTGTTTAGCTGAAATATTTATCATTGATATCGGGGGTTTTGAAAAATGAAAAAATCTGGATACATATTGGCTTGTTTGTTTGTTGCGGTCTTGTTTTGTCAGGCACTTTCTGCTCGACAGCTTCCAGACAGGAAAGATGTAAGAAGAGGCAATAGGGATTTCAAGAAAGAAAATTATAAGGAGGCTGAAATTGACTACAGGAAAGCCTTGGTAAAGGACTCTACATCTTTTGCAGCCAATTATAATTTGGGAAATGCTTTATATAAGATGAATGATTTCCAGCAGGCCGGAAAGGCTTATGCTGCCTTGAAGGCTTCAACTGCAGATAATCCCTTTGCATCCGATTTGTATTACAACATGGGAAATGTTTCTGTCCAGGCCAAAGACTGGCAGTCTGCTGTAGATGCCTATAAACAGGCTCTTTTGAGGAATCCTTCTGACCTTGATGCCAAGGAGAATTATATTTATGCCAGGAAAATGCTTGAGAATCAGCAGAATCAGGATAAAAACAATCAGAATGACAAGAACAATCAGGACAATAACGACAATCAGAACAAGGACCAGCAGGATAATAAGGACAATCAGGATAACAAGGATGATAACAGGAATCAGGACAAAGAGCAGAACAAGCAGAATTCCCAGCCGCAGCAGTCTGAGTCAAAAATAACGCCGCAGGCAGCTCAGCAGATGCTTCAGGCGATTCAGGCAAAGGAAAAAGAGACTCAGGAAAAAGTTAAGAAAGAAAAGGCTCAAGCCCTGAAATCAAGACAGAAGGAAAAGAATTGGTAGTATTATGATGAAAAGACTTTTTGCATTTATAATTTGTTTCTTTGCCGTCATCGGAATAATGTCGGCTCAGAGTACATTGAGGGTTGAGGCGCCGAATGTAGTGGCAGCCGATGAACAGTTTACTGTGACTTTCATAATAGAAGGGGAGAATTCACCCTCTGAATTCCAGTGGAGTCAGGGAAGCGACTTCCAGCTCGTCTGGGGACCACAGACAGGTAGATCCACGAGCGTCCAGATTATAAATGGCAAAAGGACGAAATCATCACAGTTCACCTATACGTACATACTGATGCCAAAGCAGTCTGGATCATATACATTGCCCGCTGCTACAGCAAAGGTGAAAGGAGAGACTTTATCATCTTCTGAACTTGCCATTGAAGTGGTGGCAGATGCAACTTCGTCTGGCGGCAATGCCTCACAGTCATCGGGAGTGTCAAAATCTTCGGCAGAAAGCATGTCGGCCATATCGGAAGATGACTTGTTCCTGAAACTCACTCTTGACCGTACAAAGGTGGTTGTTGGCGAGCCTGTAACTGCCACTCTCAAACTTTACCAGAGAGTAAACATAGCTGGTTTTGAAGATGCCCGCTTTCCGGCATTCAACGGTTTTTGGAGTCAGGAAGTATCTGCTCCTACCAATATTGAGTTCAAGCGGGAAAGCTATGATGGGAAGATCTATAATACCGCTGTTTTGAGAAGTTATATGCTGATACCTCAGCAGACAGGGGATATTACAGTTGATCCTGCTGAATTGGTATGTCTTGTAAATATCAGAGTGGCATCCAGTGGCGGAGTAAGCATATTTGACGGATTTTTCGATGATTACAGGACTATAAGAAAGAGAGTAACGACTCCTTCCCAGACTATTCATGTTTCAGCCCTTCCGTCCGGGGCTCCTGCTTCTTTTGGTGGCGGAGTGGGGGATTTCAACCTGAAGGTCCGTATGAGCAAGGACTCCCTTACTACTCATGAAGCTTCCTCACTGATTGTTACTGTTTCAGGAAAAGGAAATGTGTCTTTGCTTAATGCTCCAAAAGTAAAGTTTCCTGCTGATTTTGAAGTATATGATACTAAAATATCGGAGAAAATGACGCCAGGTTCCGGAGGAACGTCAGGAAGCAAGATTTATGAATTTCCGTTCATTCCAAGGAGTCACGGCAGCTTTACAATAGATCCGGTACAGTACAGCTATTATGATATAAATTCAGGGAAATATGTCACCCTTTCCTCTGAACCTTTGTCGGTTATAGTAAATAAAGGGAAAAGTCAGGATTCACCTGTTTCAGGTATAAACGTTCCTTCAATAAACAGGCAAGGTGTCAAGAGTCTGGGAGAAGATATCAGATATGTTCATACAAAACTGCCTTCATTCTCATCTAAGGGAGAGTTTTTCATTTCATCTGCTACATTTAAAATACTCGCTGCTCTTATTTTGCTGGCAGGAGTTGCTGCCTGGTTCATCTTCCGGAATATGGAGAGACGTAGGGCAGATGTGGCCGGGATGAAGACACGCAAGGCCACTAAGATGGCTTTGAAGCGACTTAAACTTGCAGATACTTATTTGAGACAGAATCTTTATACCGCGTTTTATGAAGAGCTGCATAAGGCTGTTGTCGGATTTGTTTCTGATAAACTGAATATGTCTGTTGCAGACTTTTCAAAAGAAAATATTTCTGAAAAACTTTTAGACAGTGGAGTTGATTCTTCATTGGTCGAATCCCTTATAGGCATCTTGGATGCATGTGAGTTCGCTCGTTACTCTCCGGATTCTGGAAATGAGGCCATGCAGAGACATTATCAGGAGGCCGTTGACGTGATTTCATCAATAGATTCAAGTATGAAGCCCAACAGGAAAATCTTTGATAGTATGAAAGGTAAAAGAAATAACAATATAACTAATGCAGGCGTGCTCCTAATTACATTCATGCTGGCATTCCCTTATATTTCTTCAGCATCTGTGGATTCTTACGTGGATTCGCTCTGGACTAAAGCTACCGAATCCTATGCTTCAGGAGATTGGAAGTCTGCTTTGGATACATATAGGTCAATAGATAAAATGGGGCTTGAATCTGCTGCTCTGTACTGCAATATAGGAAGTGCTTATTTCAAGTCTGACGAAGTGCCGCAGGCAATACTTTATTTTGAAAAAGCATTGAAAATTGATCCGTCCTATACGGATGCAAGATATAATCTTGAGGTAGCGACTTCTGTTATTCAGGATAAGATTGATCCTGTTCCTGAATTTATTCTGGCAAGTTGGACAAAATCTCTTTGTTATATGCTTGATTCGGATGCCTGGGCTGTTTCTGCTCTTATATTCTTGAGTCTGACAGTTGCATTTGTCCTTATGTTCTTCTTGTCTGCATCAGTGCCAGCCAGAAAGACAGGTTTCGCACTGTCTTTGATTTTCATATTATTTTCAGCCGGGGCTTTTTCCTTTTCTGTATGGCAGAAAAACGAATATATACGAGCCGATAGTGCGATAATAATGGTTCCTGTTTCATCCGTGAAGAGTTCGCCTTCTGAAGACGGATCCAAGGATTTGTTTATTCTTCATGAAGGGACTAAGGTCAATATCCTTGATTCGGTAGGGGAGTGGCGCAATATTGAGTTGGCTGACGGACGTCAGGGGTGGATTCGCACTTCTGATATGGAAGTAATATAGAAGTCACTTCAAGCATTACGTACCTCAGAGTGGGCTTTTCCGTACCGAATGGCCTTTGAATGCCGTTTGGTACCGCAGAGGCCTATTTCCCGTACCGAACGCTGTCTGACGGCATCCTTTCAGTCAGCCTGTTTTTGTTTTTTTACACCGCCGAGCCGGACTTGCCTGGGCGAAGGAGAGTGAAAACAAAAAACGCCTGACTTTCGTCAGGCGCGTTTTGCAGGTGATCTGGTTGGGATTCGAACCCAAGACCCACAGCTTAGAAGGCTGTTGCTCTATCCAGCTGAGCTACCAGACCGATCCGTATTTAGCTTTGCTCTTTTAGCCATGGGAGCGTAAGCGGATGCAAAGATACAAAAAAATATTTTAATGTCAATAATTAATTGATGTTTTTAGTCTTTGCCACTGCTTTTGATGCTATTTCTATGCCTATTACGAGGCTGAAGCCTATCAGAGCAAACAGGACTGCACCTCCGATGTGCATATTTACCTGTCCTGCAAACATGGCCGCAATATCTGAGCCTTCTTCTGCAATAGCTTGCGCTTCAGGGAATTGTGACAATATTACCGCCTCCATATTGCTCCATGGCCAAACTTTTACCAGTGAGCCGATTATAAATCCTGCAAGAACCAGCAGAGTTGGCCTGTGATATTTGCTCAGCAGCCAGTGCAGGAATTTGGAAAAAGCTACTATACCTATTGCCGCACCTACTGCAAATACAACCAGCGTTATGAAATCAATGGCTTCCCCTTTTCCTGAAACTATGTCGGCAATAGTACTCATCATATATTCGTATTTGCCAAGGATAAGAAGAATGAAACTTCCTGAAATTCCTGGTAGTATCATTGCACATATGGCTATCGCGCCGCACAGGAAGATGAACCAGAGTCCGTCAGGCGTAGTGGTAGGGGATAAAGTGCATATTATTACACCAAGTGCTATTCCGGCAATGAGAGTGATTATGTCTTTTGCTTTCCATCCGCTGATTCCGCGGAGTATGAAAATGGAGGATGCGACTATCAGTCCGAAGAAAAATGCCCAGGTCTGGATCGGGTGGAAATTAAGCAGATACTGCATCAGTTTTGCCAGGGACATTATACTTATAAGTATTCCTATAATCAGTGAGAATAGAAAATTTCCGTTTATGTGCTTCCAGAATTGTTTGATTTTACCTGTAAACAGAAGTTTGAGTGCCTCTGCATTAATGGCGTTGATAGAGCCTACCAGATCTTCATAGATACCTGTCATGAAGGCTATTGTCCCTCCGGAGACTCCCGGAATTACGTCTGCGGCACCCATACATATTCCTTTTATGGTGACCATCAGATAATTGAAGAAATTTTTCATTTGCTGTTATTGTACTTTTTGTTATATTATCTTATACTTTCAAGAATACTTGTGACTGTGGCGAACAAATCAGAAATACCTTTATCAGTATCGGATGAAGCATTGACCACTATGTCATATTTATCGCAGGCAGATGTCTCGCATCCAATCTTGAATGTTGCAGGGAATGCAGCTGATAAAAATTTTACCGTAAAGTCACATCGTTTCGTCAGGCATATGAACAAATCTTTCTTTCTGGAGAGAAATTTTTCCGATTTTTCCTTAGATAAGCCTCCGAGCCAGTTCAGGTCATTCCTTGCAATCAGGTTTTCCTCTTTAGCGGCAGAAATACTTGTATTCCTGGCTTTTGATGTACTCAGGTATATAATTTCAAGTTCGATATTGTGCTCCTTGAAATAGTCAAGTACGAGTTTTTCTGCTTCGGGGAATTCTCCGCATCCTGCATTTATTAGTACGGCGGCACTATGGATGGACTTGATAGGTCTCATCCCGGTTTCAATGCTTGAAGCAGATTTCTTCAGACACTTTTTCCTGAATATGTTCTTAAATGTCTCAAACATAATATAGAGTCCCGTAAGTATAGGCTTAATTAGAATTGGCGGCGATAAGTTCCCGTATCTCCTGCTTTGCCGCTTTCCAGCGCGGGATGTCAATCTTTGTACCAATGACTTCCACGACTTTTGCTGCGATTATGGACCCTACTTCCCCGCATACTTTGAGCGGCATTCCGAGTGAGTGTGCATAAAGGAATCCAGCTGCGTATGTGTCTCCGGCTCCCGTAGCGTCAATAGTGTCTGCCGGCCATGCTTCTATGAAGTGATACTCATCTCCGCTCTTGAGCATTGATCCGTCTTTCCCTATCTTTACGACTGCAATGTCGCAGTGTCGTGCGAGTTCATCAAGTGCCTCGCGTGGTTCCAGTCTGGTGAAAGCCTTGGCTTCGCTTTCGTTGGCAAAGACAATATCTACATATTTATCTACAATGTCATGTAGAAAAGCTTCATTTGATTCCACTACATTGTAAGAAGCCATATCCAGCGAAATGATGCATCCTGCTTCTTTTGCCATCTCAACTGCTTTACGGATAAGACTTTGGTTCTGGACCAGATATCCTTCGATATGGAAATAGTCATAGCCCTGAAAATATTCCGGCTTCAAGTCATCCGGGCAAAGCTCGAGGGCTGCTCCGAGATACACCGCGAAAGTCCTTTCCGCATTAGGTGCAGTAATGAAAACCATTGCCCTTCCGGACGAATTTACGCCTTTGAACAATGTGGAGCGTATGCCGTATTGTTCCTGGTCACTTCTGAACAGGTGGCCGAGCTCGTCATCTCCGACTTTTCCGATGAATCCTGATTCCATGCCGAATATGGCTGTGCCTGTTATAGTGTTTGCGGCAGAGCCTCCTGCCACATACTGGACACCCATAGGTTTGAGAGTCTGCCATATCTTGTCTCCTGTGGCCATATCCACGTGCTGCATGCTTCCTTTCGGAAGATGGAACTGTTTCAGAAAAGTATCATCCGGAAGCACCGCCAGGATGTCAGTCAGTGCGTTTCCCATTCCCAATATCGATTTCATCAAAAATCTGTTTTAATGCAAGTTAAACAACTCACAAAGATAAGAAGCTGTTTAAAAATATTCAAAAATTTAAACAGCTTCTAAGAAAATTAACGATAATTGGGATTTTCCCCGTTTTGTAATAAATTTGTATCTGGGATAATGCCGTATGCTTGTTTCCCTGTTAGAATTGGCATATATCAAGGCATCGATTCTCTTTAAAACGGACCGGATATGAATGTTTCCAAATTTTTGAGATATATATTTTCCCTGTCAGTAGCAGTTGTCTTGCTATGGTTTTCATTCAGGGAGGTGAAGTGGGATGATTTTATTTCAGGACTCAGATCATGCAGGTGGGAGTTCATCCTTCTTTCCATGGCGGCAAGCATAGCGGCATTTTATCTCAGGGGCTTGAGATGGCGGCAGACGCTCCTGCCTATAGATCCTACGACCACTCGCCTGACGACGTTCAATGCGGTGAATATCGGGTATATTGCAAATTTTGTATTTCCCCGCATAGGTGAATTTGTAAGATGCGGGTTCATAACTAAGAATTCTGCTTCTTCGGACCGGAGGGGTGAAAAACTGGCCTCATATGACAAGGTCCTTGGTACCGTTGTTCTGGAAAGGAGCTGGGATATGGTGAGCATGTTTTTCTTCTTGATTCTTCTTCTTGTATTCGGATGGAAAAGGTTCGGGGAATTTTTCGTTGAGAAAATGTGGATTCCGCTCGAGCAGTCCCTCAATTTCAGCCTTTGGTGGATTGCTGTTGTGTTGCTGGCTTTGGTGGCAATTCTGGTAGGGCTTGTTTCGGGATTCAGACAGAAAAACCAGTTCTGCGGAAAGATATGCAGTCTGGCTTCAGGACTTTATCAGGGAGTAATAAGTTGTTTCAGGATGCCGGACAAGTGGCTTTTCTTTGCATATACGGCATTGATATGGGGACTCTACTGGCTTATGAGCGCTTCTACGATGTGGGCCCTTCCGGAACTTGACCGGCTCGGAATCGTAGATGCGCTGTTCCTTATGATAGCCGGAAGTCTCGGGTGGCTTGTACCTGTGCCTGGAGGCTTCGGCGCTTTTCATTTTGTAGTCTCAATGGCTCTGAGCACCATATATGGCATACCGTTCGAGCTGGGAATCATTTTCGCTACGCTTTCGCATGAATCACAGGCTATTACGATGGCGCTGTGCGGAGGCTGGTCATATCTTTATGAAACACTCAGAACGAGCAGAAAAACGATACGAAAATAGGAACGCTGACATCTGTCAAAACTCCGTTTATTATAGCAATTGGTAGAACTCTGTCTCCTGAAGCCTTGAGAATGACAGGAAGAGCAACATCAATTGATGTAACACCGGCGGAGGTTATAGGAGCCAAAGGTCCGAACCATTTGGCTATTAGAGGAGTACAAGTCAGTGTCGTTATTTCTCTGAAAACATTTGTCATAAGGGCTACTGTGGCGAGCTCTGCTGCCAGCTGGACTCCGGCGGTCGCTTCCTTGTATTCGGAAATCAGAACTGACGAAAGCGAGTAATATCCGAAGCCGCTTCCTACTGCCATACAGTCAAATACATTCCATTTGGCCAGCAGGAAACTGGCTGCAGCTGAAAATGACAACGTTCCGACTATTGTCGCAAGCGGAACAAGAAGTATTCTCGGCCTTATGCTTTTTATTATATTCTTCAAGTCAGGATTACAGCCTAAACTGACACCAACAAGGAACATCAGCACATAAAGAATATACATGGCTATATCATTGCCGACAGTCCCCCATTGTCTCAAATCTACCAGTCCTGTCCATCCGGCAATGCAGCCGATGATGAAAATACCTACTACAATCAAACTTCCTTTCATACCTGCTTATCCTTAAAAAAGAATTTATATACCAATAATGCGAATATCGCACTGCCCAATATACCTGCCATTGCGAGCACCAGGGCCTGAAGTCCTATCCCTGAAAGATTCTTTATGATTTCTTCATCTGTTCCTATTTTTGCTCCAAGGACAAACAGCATGGCATATATCGTTAAAGATATTGCCTTTCCGGTGTGGGACAGAAATTTTACTTTCTTAAGCAGAAAGCCAAGACCTATCCCTATAAACATGGTCAATATTATAGATAGCATACCGTAATTTTTTTGAGGCTGCAAAAGTACCAATAAAATTATGATGACGAAAATTTAAACAAAGTCCGGATAATACCTGCTTAAAGAAATTCTGACGATTTTATTTGCAGCTATTAAAAAACAAATTATATTCGCAGTGTATTAGTGATGTAATATGCTGCTTAGTTTACAGATGATATAGCATAAAAGGATGAGACGGATTGTGTTTTTTATTACAGCCATACTTTTTGTGGCGGAAATGTCTAATTATGCGGAAGCTCGCTCTTCCGAAAGAAAATATTCCAGCAGAGTTTCGGGAGATAAAATTACTGCATTGAAAGGGAAAGTTCTTTCAGGGTCGTCTCCTCTTGAATTTGTTACTGTCGCGCTTTCAGACTCCAGCGGTACTGTGATAGCGGGCGCTACTACAGATTCGGCAGGTGTTTATCATATAGGATTCCCTTCCAGTGCAGGAGATTCCGGATATTTGAAACTTATTTTTTCACTTGTCGGTTATAAGGACAAAGTTATGTTTTTCCCTGATTCCGGTATTTCCGGTCCGTGGAGTGCAGATATTGTAAGTTTTGCTTCTTTAGAGGGTGGAGTTGCGGTGGTTTCTCCTGTGTCATTGGAAGAAGACGCCCAGATGCTTTCCAGTGCCGTTGTGGCCGGAAAGAGGTCTCTGATAGAACATCAGTTTGACAGGCTGGTCCTGAATGTGTCGGAACTCGCTGTAGCTCAGACAGGTGACGCGTTGGATGTGTTGAAAAGTTCTCCTGGAGTCACTGTTGACAAGGACGGGAATGTGAAACTTAACGGCTCCACTGTTGCCGTATGGATTGACGGAAGGCCGTCCAATATGTCAGGATCTGATTTAGAGGCTTTTCTTAAGGGCAGCGAAGGCTCTTCCATTGAAAAGGTGGAGCTTATAACCAATCCGTCCGCAAAGTATGATGCAGAGGGAAGCGGAGGTATCATCAATATAAAGACGCGCAAGGCATTTATGAAAGGATTCAGCGGTTCGCTGAGGGCAAATTACGGAATGAGATTCTCTCCGAGAACTGTTTATTCCGGAGACTTTTCCGCAAATCTTATGTACAGGACTGACAAGACCAATACATCTTTCCAATACAACCCTTCTTATGGAGAGTATGTCTATGGTGCTGATGAATGGAAAACATATGGTCCTGAAAACAGGATGCAGCAGGAAAGCAGCTCAATGAGCAAGACTGCCTACAATTCCCATCAGATACGCCTTGGAAATGACTGGAACATTTCCCCGAAAGATGTGTTGGGAGTGATTTTTACTACTACGGTTACTCCGGACAACAGGACATACTACATCGCTCCCAATATAATTAAGGACTATATTGCAAGTGAGTCTGGAAGCAGGCTCCCGTACAGCGAGCTTTCCGGGCAGAATAAATCCGTTTCCAAAAATGACTACTATTCGTTGAATGTAAATTATACCAGGACATTCGACCAGTCAAAGAGTCAGGAGCTTACTCTCAATGCCGATTATTGGAGGAACGGAAGCAGAAGCGAGAGAATTTTCAGAAACGAATATACTTTCATTTCACCCGAAGCAGCGGCGGCAGGTGTTGCAAGTGAGGGGTTTGACGACAATATGCGCAGGATTCTGGACTTGTACTCTTTCAAGGCGGATTATTCACAGTCATTCTGGAAGCAGACAGGCAGGGTAGAGGCCGGAGTGAAGGCTGCCTGGTCATCTACCAGAAACCGTTACGGCAAATACGGTTATGACTTTTCTGCTGGAGAATTGGATAAAGATGCCCAGCGCAATGACTTTGACTATGACGAGCAAGTGTATGCAGCCTATGTCAATGTAGCGAAAATGTTCTCTCCCAAATGGAATGCGCAGATCGGCCTTAGAGGAGAATATACTCTTCAGGACGGAGACTGGCTTATGACTTCATCAGACGGGCGCAAGAGCCACAAGGAATATTTCGATGTGTTCCCGAGTGCATTTGTCAGCTATCTCCCTTCTCAGAAAGTAGTTCTCACGGCCAATTATTCATACAGGATAAGCAGACCTAAGTACTGGCAGCTCAACCCTTTCCGTGAATATTCTTCCGGAACTCTCTATACGCAGGGAAATATGGAACTTGAGCCTTCCTATAACCACAACGTATCCATGACAGCTGTACTTTTCAGCCGGCTTTCACTTACGGCAGGGTATAGCAGGACAAAGAATTTCAGTGATGTCCAGACTCCTATGGTGGATGAGAACGGAGTGATGGGGCTTGTCTTTTCCAATGCCGGAAACTATCAGATGGGGTATTTTTCAGCCTCGCTCTCTGAGCTTCCTCTTACCAAATGGTGGAATCTTACAGTCAGTGCCAATTACGGATATTCCGAGTTCAGAGCGTACAAGTCCGCTGCTACAGATGCTTTCGGCGGATCTTTCAACAACAGCGGGCACTCTTTCAATGCCTATCTCGCCACGACATTCTTCCTTCCGAAAAATTTCAAGTTAGGTGCTGACGGCTGGGTTATGACACCTATGTCAATGGGTTATTTCGATATGAAGGCAATGGGAATCCTCAATATGAGCCTTATCAAGACCATTTGGGACGGGAAGGGAACTATATCATTGTATCTTAATGATATACTTGACACCGGATCTACGGATATGCTTATAAAGAACAATGGTAAAGTGACCTATTCCCTTAGTCAGAAAATGTCAACGAGAGGCTTCCGTATAGGTTTTGCCTGGAGGTTCGGAACTGCATCCCAGCAGAGCCGCCGCAATGTCGGGAAACTGGATGAAGAATCCCGCCTTTGACGGCTCTGTAACGAATCTCCTTATAACCAGTCTAGAGGCTGAAACCAAGTGAACCACCGTCCCCATTCGCGTGGGGGATCACTATGGGCATAACAAAGAAATTGTTGTACTTCAGGTGAAACCTGACCTAGACCATCTCCACTCATTCCCGCATTGATTATGCCTTTCCGGAGGTCGCCTTGTATAACGTCCCCTTTTGTGAACGTGATACCATCTATTGATTCCCAAATACGAATCCTGCTGTTGTCAGTATTTCGTCTTTCAGCATGTATGGCAATGAATTTTTGGCTCTTCTGAATAAACTTGACATCCGTATGGTCTGGATTGAAGATGTCACTCTTATCGAGTGCAATTCCTCTGTATTCAAGATGCATAGGCCAGTTTTCATCATTTGCTGAGGCTGTTGAAACTCGCGTTGTCGTACCTTGTCGATTCTGTTCTGCAACAAAATCATTGTAAGAATAATATAGATAGACAATATCATCCTTAACAACTATACAAGGTTCTCCTGCACCGAAAACTTTACCTTCATATCCAGCTACTGGTTTGTAATCAATTACCGGTTGCGGATTATCTCCCCATCTGTCACCGCTCCATTTTTCCCATGGTCCAACTGGTGTTTTGCTTCTTGCAATATAAAGGTCATTGTCATAGCCGTTAGGCTCTTCTGTTGATGTGTATGCTATGTAATACCATCCGCCCCATTTTGCGACTCCGGGGTCGCAGACAGAAAAAGCGTCTCGTTTCCCGTCTGAAGGGAGCAGGGCATCTGTTTCATCACTCCATGTCTTACCCCCGTCTTCTGAATGACGCCAAGTTATCTTGTCCCAAAAATAATTTCCGGATCCGTTGGATGTAATGCGACAACGGAACTGTCCTTCAACAGGCTTTCCATCAATGAATGAGACAGCATTTGTGCTTGCTGAAGAGCCGTTTTCAAGAGATTTCCATATTCCAGACTTGTCACTTCCTTCACTCATAACCCAAAGATAGCTTCCTGCCGGAAAAGTCTCTCTATAGTTTTCTTTTTCACTTCGGTAAATACTGAGCCATGAATTGTCAGTATAGTCGGTGAATTTTTTCATTGCAATTGCATTACCGCTGATGCTGGTCGCATAATCAGTATCCCATTTGTAGATTTTTAGAGTGAAACTTTCTGTGGAACTGCCCCAGGAGGGACATTGAAGTGATATGAATCCGAAATCCTCATTAGAAGTAAATTTCTGTGCAAAGATACTTGTTTTTCCAAGTTGGCAAGCAGACTGTGCATCTGATACTGGAATGTTTATGTTGTTCCCATAATAATCACCTGGTGTTGCAAGCCAAATGTCAATTGAGTTGTCTTCGTTAATGATGATTGACGGACCATATCTGTAATTAGGTCCAGTATAAATATCCCACCCTTCCCGTGCTATAGGATAAACATCCTCCGACTCCTGTGGAATTGTATCTCCTATTGTCTTGTCCTCCAGCTCGCATCCTGTTGCAGCATATAAGACAGAAAAAGCCAGAATGACTACCTTGAAATTCTTAGTCAAATTGGTCATATTTAAATCGTTTTTTAATTTACTTACCATATAGCTTGACAGAGATCTTACCTTGTTTTGGAGAGAAACTATATGTTTTGTCTCCCGAAGCCAAATGTTCGGTAACAGTTACCTTCAGTTTTTCATTCAAAGTACGGAAGACCCTGATGTCAAAATCTGAACCGAATGCCCGGATATGTTTGAGGGACATCTCATTCCATCCTGATGGTAAAGTGACGTTCATAGTAAAACTGCGCAATCCTGTCGGGCGAATGCCGAAAAGTCCTTCAGTTATGACTCTGCAATATAGGCCGCTTTCTGCTGACAGATGTCTCTGAGAACCTTCTGGCCAGGCTTCGACGGCATATGGAACATGGTCACCAAGAAGACGTCTCTGAGATAGACGATGAAGAATTTCAAGGGCCTTGTCTGTATTACCTGTATAAAATATACCTCTAAGTGCATATAGTGTGGCTCTATCCCAAAATACATCGCTTCCCTGTTCAGTGAGGCAGCCGTTTTCAGTCATCAGTTCCGGCCCTGTTAATGCCGATGAAGTGCCAATGGCACGATTGTCAATTCCTGCAATAAGCGGCATACATATCCAAGAGCGTAGAAGTGTGTTACCTTTGTAGTACCGGTATGTGTCATAGCCGGAGAGATTGCCTCCGAAATATTTTTCCATATTGGATGCCATTTCTTTTGCTCTTTGCATATATTCCTTAGTCACATAATGACATGCACCTATTTCATTTCCGAGATATGATGCCGAAATAAGGGCATCGTAATATAGTGTCGAAGTGCATAGGTTTGCATCACCGGACTCAAAGCGGTTCTCAAGTTCATCTGTGTCGGAGGCTACGACTCCAACTTCGTTGATTTTGCGGCGGCAAAATTCCAGACACCATTGAATCAGACGCCAAAGATCTTTCCCTTCCTCTTTATTGCCTTGAGCGAGAGCATAGCGTGAGGCCCCGTATGCAATCATAGCGGCATCTCCTCTGTCTCCGCATCCGTCCCATATGTCGTCTCCTTCTGCAATTATGGAACTTGGAATCGGCCTGTATTCAGAATTCATAAAACGCGCAAAGTGTCGGAATGAATTAAGTGCCGATTCGGTTCCGTTGGCATTTCCGAGATAAGGAAAGAAAGGGTTTATATATTCGGCCTGGTCATTTGCCCAAACCGCTGCATAATAACTCTCTCCTCCGGGACTGTGCATCAGCCCTCCCTTTGTGCGGAAGATACTCTCTGTAGCCCGGATTTTGGACATGCGGAACATTTCATTTATTACTGAGTCGGGCGTTTCAAGAATGAGGTTAGCTCCAAGTCTGGACACAAATTTCTGACGTGCATGGAATTCGGTGTCTACATCTGGATGCAATGGGGATTCGGCAGGAATTTTCCGTGTCACAGGTTTTGAACCTGCGAGCAGAGGTGATGTTACTGTTCCGCCCTCACGATAAGCCTGATAGACAACAGTGAAACATCGTTCTGTTCCAGGTGCCATCCATGCTGTCCCGTCTCCGTGTATTTCAGCCCGTACAAGGTATTTCCCGTCTACACCGGCATAATAGTCGGTAGAGGCGCTCTGGCAAAACTCTGGTACTGTCACCAGGAGATTGTCTCCAGTAATATTTTTCAGGACAAACCTCTCATAGACTGCGGGGAGAGTGGTGGAAGGAAATATAGTGCGGGTCATTTGTATACAGGCTGTTTCTGCGGCATCTGCACTGATGTTGATGTTGTCGTTGGCTTTTGACCAATAACTTGTCATTTCTACCATTCCGTTAATCTTTACACTTTTTGCCTGTTCCCGAATAAGACTTCTTCCGTTTACGGCAAGAAGTGAAGGTATGTCTGTTGCAATACGGAAGTTCATAGACGCGTGAGTGTTATTTGGAATCATACGCAACATCGGAAAAACGAGGGATTTTTCACTATGGAATGTACGGTCGGAATCAACGCCCCACCGAAGTACGCAAGATACCATTTCTCCACTCATCTCAATATGGTCTTCGTGCGGCAGCCCCTCGGACGTTTTCCAGAGTATACCGTTGCCATCTGTTCCTATAGTCCAACGCGTTTTCTTTTCCTCTTTTGCATCAGGTTGCAAACCGTAAAGTCTGTTGTTGTTTTCAGTTTTGTAGGTTGGCAGAGATGGATCTGAAATTTCAGCATCGACACTCTCTTTTGAGCCTCTCATTACATTCTGTTCTATGAAATCCACCTGTTTATTGACTGTTTGGGGCATATAGCCGGCAACAGCGTGATTGATTCCTGGGAAACGGTAGAATCTGCAACTTGTTCCGGCATCATTCAATGATTTTTGAATCTGGCAGGGCCCGAAGAATGATGCAGTCTCAGATTTGATAATATCATAAGGCACTAGTTCGTCTTCACTGCCGTGGAACATCATTATAGGACAAGGCATTTCAGCATAACAGAGTGCTCCATCAGCAATAACTGCTCCGGCAAATGCCATAATTCCTTTATAGTTGAATCCGGATGGAAGTACGGACGTCATCAGGCTTCTGTTACAGATTTCCAATTCAGCCTGCTGTGCTGTGATTGCACCGGCAGAAGATCCTGACAAAATAAGATTGTCAGGATTGATACCTAAGGATTTTCCGTTTTCTATGAGATAAACTGTTGCGGAAAACAAATCTTCTACAGCAATGTCGATTGCATTCTTCAGACGTCGGGCAAACTCTGAAATTGAAATACCGAATACATTCTTGAGTCCCAGACGGTAGTCTATTGTTATCATCCGGTAGCCTTTTGCGTTCATTTCACGAAACCAAGGGCGGAGCCAGACTTCTTCTCTAGAGCCTTCTTTGAATCCGCCGCCGAATATATGGATTATGGTAGGACGTTGCTTGCCGTCTTTGCTAACTGACATCTCAGCATCCGGTTCATATATGTCCATATACAATGAGCAAGTATCCCTGTCCGCATATTTCAGTGTAGTGTCCGGCTCCATTTTCTGTGCAAAAAGATGCGCTGACGAAAATATCGTCAGGAAAACAATGATTAAATTTTTGGGGTTCATAAACTACCTCCTTTCAAAATACGGGTTAGGTGAATTCTTGACAATTAGTCCGGAATCGTCTTGGACATTCGGACACTTGTGCAGACTGATTGTTGCATCGGACTTCCATTGGGAGAAATCATTGCCGGAAATTTTCACTTCACCGCAAGACTGAAGATCAATCACCGAAAGTCCTGGAAAAAGCGGTTTGTACGTTCCAGAGTCAATGAATTTGTTGTCAGAGATTTCCATTGATTTTACACTTCTTGCATATATGAGCTGACTGTCGAATGTACTTATATAGTTGTTGCAGAAGACAACGTTGTTGTGGTAAAAGAAATCATTTCCTTTGACTGGAATTACGGGATCGACCATAAGGACGGGCATCGGTCCGTTTCCTCCTATGGCGAGGTCCTCAAAACGGTTGTTCCTTATAATAATATTCCGTGTCGGTCCGGATTCGTACCAGAAGTTTGCGTCTCCGCTTATGTTTATTCCTGACATCTGTGACATAAAGTTGCAATTTTCAACCACTACATCGCCCAAAGTAGAAAGCAGCAGGCTTCTGGCTCGGTTGTATCGTACAGTACAGCCACGTATGATGGCTGAAGCATTGCAGGAGATATTCTCGATTGCAAGTCCCGAAGGTGCATCTGTTTCAGTAAGATTAAGGTCTGTTTCAATAATATAAGTTTTTCTGTCAGAGCGATCGATACTGACTAATTTCCCAACTCCAACAGGTTTGAGTGTCGATTTGTCAACAAACCGTATGATATCTCCAGGTTCGGCAAAATGGTTTCCTTCTTGCTGGAAATGGCCAAAGGAAGCCCGAACAATATAAGGCGAGACAAGTGTATCTGCCAGCATATAAATTCCGTGAATGTTGGTGGCGTCATCAAGCATGCTCTCAAATTGACAATTTTCCAATGTAATCATACCTTTGCAATTTACAAAATGTGTAGCGTCGGCAGATGATGTTACCATCCTTGACGAATTTTTATGGGCGGCAGTAGAGAACTCCCTTACTTTAATGTCGGATGAGTATTCTGCTATAAGTGACATTCCTCCGCTACGATATACGTGTATTTGTTCCAAAGTGACATTTTTTGAACAAAGTACGGCTATTGCAGGATAGAGGCGGTTGAGTCTTGTAGGTCCTTTATCGTCCCAAATACTTCCTACCGGAGGTACATCCCGGGCACTTAGCCGGGTAAACTCGATGATACCCGGCTCAATTTCACGCGCCTTCATTTCTCCTGACCAATACCAGTGGTCATAAGCGGCAGTGTCATACCACGGACGATGTGTAGAAGGATTGAATACGATGCTCTCCCCCATAGGATATTCCCAATCATAGCCGCTGAAAAGAAGGCGGTCGCCGTCTATTCTATATTTATTGTCGGGAAATACCTTGACAATGAAACTTCTTTCTGCCGGATTATTGGACAAAACTTCAGCCTCGAAGGTCCATGGGTAATCATAATCTATAGATATCCCTTTGATTTCAATATTTTCAGATTCTTTCAGTGCGAATGGCATCATAGATCCATGAAACATAAAGTCAGTGTTTTCTCCGACTATACTAACATTTTTCATATTCTTAAGAAGGAACCCTACTCTTTTTTCGCCGCTGTCATTATTGGAGACATTAATAAATTTGACATCGGCTTTTTCAGGAAAGAAAGGATATGTACCATTCCCGAAGCGAATTGTAACATTCCCCTTCGGGTGAGCTTTCAATATGTCTGTGACAATAGGAGTATAATCGGCCACTGATGCATCATACGTAATATCTATAGTTGTATGGCATCCGGCAAGAAATGAACCGGCAATAACGGCAAGTGTCAGGTTCTTAAAGTATTTTACAATCATATCTGTTTTTTGAATTTAATCCAACAATAAGCAATGTCTCTTATCCCATTGTTATCCTGATTGTGGGACCAGTATAGTTTTACATATTCACCGCCGACCAAATCGCCTTCAGAGCCTATGAGGTTCGGATACCAGGCAGGAAAATCGTTCCCCAGTATTTTCATTGGGGTATCCCACTTGATTCCGTCATTACTGAAAGAAATGTAGATGCTCTTGGTCCAGCTTCCATACACCATTACCCATTTTTCGAGAAACTTGTTCCACATTACAGACGGATTCGCTCCTGCTACACGGCGGAGGTTGGCGATTGCGACGTTTGGGCCTCCAAGTCCGGTTTGCGGATTGCGGGCTTCTAAAGTAAAGTCTTTGCCGTCCCACTTTTTCCAGGATCCCGGAGAACCTTTTCTGTCTTGTGACATAGCCATGCAAAGAGCATTTGTACCAATGGTTGACTTGGCCTGATAGTAGCAGATGTAACGGGAATTCACATCATCCCATATGACACAGGCATCTCCAAGACCTCCCCATTCCGGTTCGGACGGTTTTGCCGTTTCGTCGGCAATAATTTGTTGAGGGTCGTGCCATGTCTCACCGAAATCGTCAGAATATACGACGCCTATTGATTTGTAGGCAGTTCCGTCTCCTGGCCAATGGCTTTCCGCATGAAAAAAACCGACATAATGTCCTGTTTTGTCGAGTGGGAAAATACCTATAAACCACGATCCACCGTCATTGAATCCGTCAATACTTGAAAACTGCTTTCCCCATACCCTGCTTTCATCTGTAAGAAGAGAAATATGGTCTTCGGGAAATGGGGTCTTGGATGTCGTGAGCGCATCAGTAGCTTCGCTCCAGAACAGCTGCCATTTCTGCTCTTTCTCTACCGGGATAAGCTTTCCGTCAGGCCAATAGTGGCGCATAAATATTCCTTCCGGTTGTTCGATAATCTGTGTGTCCCCTTTTGCGATAAACTCGTTTATATCTGTCCATTCGATATCTGGAACAGTTTCTGGAGTAACAGTGTCCAAATCGGATTCCTTATGACAAGAAAATGTAATCATTAAAGCAGGAACAGCTGCTATGATAGCTTTGTGATAACTTATTTCCATAGAGGGTTCTGTTCAATTGCTCCGTTTGATGAATCTATTACAGACTGCGGAATAGGGAAGATGGAGTGCTTCTCTTTGCAGTTATCTCTGTATGGGTCATAATATTGAGTCCAATAGTCATCATTTAAAAGGACATCGTGATAGACTTGCTGAAGATGACCGAAACGTACAAGATCGGCCCAACGGTGTCCTTCGAATGCAAGTTCCCAATGTCTTTCATCAAGAATCTGGGCGAGAATTGGATCAAGATCTCCATAAGGATTAGGGTAGGAGAGTTCTCCCTGCTTGAGGTCTATAGAAGCATCTGGTTCGAAAACAGGCTTTCCGTATCCGCGCCTGCGTACTTGGTTCAAACCTTCCCAGGCATCGGCTGAAATGCTTCCGGTAGCTCGGTACTCAGCTTCAGGGAGCATCAGAAGTACATCCGCATAACGGATAATTGGGAAGTTTATGGCGTTGTTCCATTCGACCCAGTTGGATCCTCTTATACTACGGTCAAGCGAATGGCGGAATTTGTAGATGAAGTAACTTCTTTCGTAAGTTACTTCACCGGAAACAGGGTCTTTGTAGATGATAGTTCCTACACCGTCTTTTGAAACTATGTAGCCTTCTTTGTTTATGCTTGTCTTTCTGATGTCCAGATCATCCCACCTGTCATACATATCAGAGAAAGTCCTTATCTGGGTTGTATAAAGTTTTTCTGTGTTGGGAAGCCCTTCGTTTGTTCCGACTTGTCCTCCGTAGCGGTTGTTGCTTACTGTATTGTCGAACTCGACATCGAAAATGTATTCGCTATTATGTTCGTGCATTCCGTCAAACTGGGAAAAATAATCATTGACAAGAGAAAACCTGCCACTGTTTATGACAGTCCTGCAGGCCTCGGCAGCCTTTGATGCCGCCTTGTTGTCGTTGAGTGGCTCTCCTGACATTTGTAGCCAGGCCCTGGCTTTGAGTGCCGTAGCTGCAAGTCTGTAAGCATGGCCGATAGTGTTGGTCTCTGGGAGAAGTTTTTCCGCAGTCGAGTAGTCTTTGATAACCTGTTCATAAACTTGGGACAGTGTAGCTTTGTGGGTTTCCAATTTAGATAAATCTGTTGTTTCATTCAGTACAAGAGGTACCTCACCATAGTAACGTGCAAGCTGGAAGTAGAACCAGGCGCGTAGAAAGTGTGCCTCACCGAGAATTCGGGAGCGGTCTGAATCGGAAACATCGCTGCCAGTGTACGAATTAAGCCGGTCAATGACAATGTTGGCTCTTTGAATTCCAAGATATTGCATATACCATACTTTTTCTACAAAAAGGTTTTCCGGTGTATAGGTGTAGTTCCCGAGCATATCTTCTCCGTTATTTGAGCCTCCTGCAATCCAGGCTTCGTCAGTCCCGATACGTCCCCAATAAAGAAAACCGAGAAAATAGTTGCCGTAACGATGTTGAGTCGGCCATTCTGTTGATCCGAAAGTGTAATAAACCCCTGTAAGTGCCATATCGAAGTCTGATGCACTTTGGAAGAAATTGTTGGTTGTTATATTGCTCTCTACCTTTGTCTCAAGAAAGTCACAGGATGAGACTGCCGTAAGGAGTGCTATTCCACATATTATGGATAAGTATCTGTTCATTTGAATTTTCTCCTTTTTGAATGTCTATTTGAATGAGATGTTCACTCCGAATGTAAAAGTTCTTGCGTGAGGGAAGTTGCCGTAGTCGAATCCTTGGGAAAGAATCGCAGAAGCGGAGTTCTGGCTTATTCCGACTTCCGGGTCATATCCGGAGTATTTTGTAAATGTGTAAATGTTGTCTGCCGAGACATAGAATTTGCACATATCTACATGTTTCGAGCGCCTGAGCAGTTTAGGGGGAAGCGAGTATGTCAGACGCGCAGTTGAAAACCTGAGAAAAGAGGCATCTTCAACATGAGCGGAAGATACTAGTTTCGTAGGAATCTGAGAATAGTAAAGTGGGTCATCAGTCTGATTGTCCAGACTCCATCTTTGCATCCAACGTCCTATCTGGTTCGATCCGTCTCCTGTATAAGAGGCAGTCATTACGTAGTTTGCGTTATACATATCATTGCCGATCGAATATTGGAATCCGAGATATAGGTTGAAAGCTTTCCAGTTGAAAGTGCTTGAGAAAGCACCATATATGACAGGGAGAAAATTTCCTATAACTTCACGGTCTTTATCATCAATTTTTTTACTGCCATCTATATCTGCAAGTTTTATGGAACCTGGCTGTTCCCCTACTCCCTGGCTTGGTATGCCTGGTCTAAGGGTGTATATAGTGTTGCCCGTAGTCCCGATAGAAGCATCGAATTCATCAATTTGGTAAATGCCGGCAGCTCTGTAGCCATAGAGTTCGCCTATGCTTCCTCCCTCGCGGAGAATAACAGCGCTTTGGTCATTAAGACAGCTGATGCCCAGATAGATAGGAGCTCCGCTTTGACCCAGTTTGAGAATTTTAGATTTGTTGTGTGTCATATTTACATCAAAACTCCATTGGAAATTCCTTTTGTCAACAAGCAAGGTATTCAAAGATAATTCTATGCCTGAATTGCGGATACTGCCGATATTCTACCATGCTTTGGTATAGCCGGAAATATTGAGTACCGGAGCCTCAAGAAGAAGGTCTCGGGTAGTTTTGTTGTAGAGGTCGATGTCAATATGCAGTCTTTCATTCCACATTCCGAATTCTATTCCAAAGTTATATTCCAGAGTCTTTTCCCAGGAAAGGTTCTCATTGGCGAGAGTTACTGGTGATTGACCTATACTGACGTCAGTCCCGAATGCAGTATTTGTGTTGTACAGTTGGGAAAAAGAGCCGGCTGTAGGTACATTGGAGTTTCCTACTTCTCCGATTGAAGCCCTGAATTTAAGAGTGCTGATTGTACGGCTGTTTTCAAGGAAGGATTCCTGTTTGGCATTCCAGGCAAAAGCGCCTGAGTAGAATGATCCCCATTTATTTTTTACAAAAGCCGATGTCCCGTCCCGTCGGAAGGTAAATGTTGCAATATAGCGGTCATCATATGCATAATTTGTCCTGAAAATAAATGACATCATAGAGGCTTTGCCTGTAGATGAATATGAAGTGAAATTCTTAGCCATCTGGAGGTTGTTGTAGCCTAAGGTTTCATTGTCAAAGGCAGACGCCTCAGTGGAAGTGTAATAACTTCTGGAGCCCTGTTCCGTCAAACCACCCATAATGTTCAGACGATGTTTTTCAGCAAATGTAGGTGACCAGGTTAGAGTATTCTCGTTTATCCATCCGAAACTTGAGATGTTGGCCATACAAGCCTGGCCTTGGTATAATTGTCCTCTTGGAGTGCTTTTTGGATAATATTGCTTTTCCTCAAGAGAATAATTGTCAAATCCTCCTGTAATTTTGAGAACGAGATCAGGGATGATGGTGTACTGAATATAGGAATTTGCAATGGTACGGCTGAGAATCTTCTTCATCTTGATATCGTTAGCCATTGTTACAGGATTTTGTTTGTTGGAGTTGATATGAGACTCGATTACAGTTTCCGGCACACCGGCTCTACGGAAATATGTCTGTGTGTCTGTGTCTGTAAGGTCAAATGGTTGGGAAATGAGTGCATCCATTATAGTTCCTATTGCTGTCCCGTTTCCTCCGGATGTCGGTACTCCGTCATCGACAATGCGACTGTAATTCAGATCAACTCCGATTTTCAGATTGTCTGTGAAATTATGGTCAATATTCACTTTTCCGGTGAGCTTGTTCCAATTGGTACAGATGATGATGGATTTGTTCTGCATATAAGATGCACTGACAAGGAAATTTGTTTTGTTATTGGAGTTCTGTAATGATAGATTATGGCTCTGGATAAATCCGGTACGGTAGATTTCATCCTGCCAGTCTTTTGCTTTTATCTTACTAAAGTCAAAATTCCGAAGATTTCCGTCAGTATCAGAGAAGAGAAGGTATGATGGGGTTTTTTCATTCATCATAGTGGCATATCCCTTAAAGTCAAGCATCTCAAGTTTTCTTGGAAGTTGTTGGAAACTGGCGTAGCCGCTGTACTGAATACGGCCTGAGGCTCCTCGTCCCTTCTTGGTTGTAATCATTATTACTCCGTTGGCGCCTCTGTTTCCGTATATTGCTGTAGAGGAAGCATCTTTGAGGACTTCAATTGAAGCAATGTCCTCCGTGTTGATCATCGCCAGTGAACTCATTTGCGAATCCATTCCTGCCATACCCATTCCAGAGGATGTGGAAACATCTCCTAGAGGAAAGCCGTCTACAACTATAAGAGGGGAAGTCGAGCCAGAAAGAGAGGCTGCTCCGCGGATGAGCATTTTGGAAGCAGCACCTGGCTGGCCGCTGGTAGCTGAGACCATAAGACCTGCAACGCCTCCCTTTAGGGCATCATCTACAGAAAACATAACTTTATTCTCAAGTCTTTCCGGATTTATAGATGCCACACTTCCTGTCAAGTCCTGTCTTCTGGCAGTTCCATATCCGATTACGACTGAATTTTCGAGAATCTCGGAATCCGGGTCTAGTATGAAATCCAGAACCGTCTTTCCGTTAATTGGAATTTGCTTGTCTTGATATCCGATAAAAGATGCAGTCAGGATTGACTCTCGTGATTTGACTTGGATTGTGTATTTTCCGTCATCATCAGTTGTCGCTCCATTGGTCGTCCCTTTCTCATATATATTTGTCCAAGGAATCGGATTTCCTTGACTGTCTGTTACCTTTCCGGTAATTGTTATTTGCTGAGCAAAAGTAAGGGTTCCCACTGATGCCCATAGCATCAGTGAGACAATAAAGTTTTTCATAAGTGTTTTTATTAGTTAGTCTTCAATTTCGTCTATCCTGAAATTGTCCAGATAAAAAGTCGCGTCATAACCATTGCACCTTACAGAAATAAAGCAATTCCTGAATACGTGTCCGTTCTCATATCCTTCGACATTGAGTGTAAATTCATCAGACAGAGTCTGCCACTCACTTTTAATGAGATTTGTGAAATGGAGATCGCTGAAGTCCTCCTTCGTTGCTTCAAGTTTTGTATATCGGAACTCATGCAAGGTCTTGTCTCCACTTGTCTGTGATACATAGTCCTCAGGATAATAGTCTTTCCAGCTTTCAGCAGTATAAAGATCTCTTAACGGATCATACAGGCCTTCTGGCGGTGTGCAGCAATAAATCCAGGCTATTTCCATAACGGCTCCAAGTTCTCCCTTGTTCATTTCCCCGATGGACGGAATCTCTTTCAGAATCTCGACATTTTCTATGGTAGGGGCAGATGCTTTTATGTCAAATGACATTTTATATTTTTTACCAACTTCCATAGAAGCATTGTTGCTCCAGTTGTTTCGTGGAAAAAGATCAATGAATCCATGTAAAGACTCTTGTCCGGCGATTGGCATATATGTATATGCGGAAGCATCTATCCTAATGCTTTTGGAGGAATTGCAGCCTCCGTCGACAATTACGGCTTTTGATGGCTGATCCCCGTCTTTGGCATAGCAGATATATGCATTTCGAGCGTCGTTACCCTCAAAACCAAATACGTCAAACCCGAAATCAGTGTCTTTTTTCAGAAGTGGATAATTGCCGGCAATTATAGACGTTTCTACAATTTTTTTTGCACCGTCGCTTGCGCGTGTGATCTCACAGGTGATCTTGACGTCATCGATTTGGCTGTTCCACGTAACTTTTGGAGAAACCTCTGTTGAAGTGGCTGGTGTACCACCTTGGAATGTCCAGCTATATGATGTTGGATTCCCGATGACATTCTCAAGAGAAAAAGTAATTTCCGAGCCATTCTTAGCGCAACCTTTCGGTGTAAGACCTGTAGTTTTTATGTCAGCTGACAGATTCTCGAGAACATTTACCTTTATGTCAGCCTGTTCCTGTGATCCGTCTTTGAATTTGACAACAAGTTTAACGCTCTTTTCTCCGCTCCCTGTGAAAACGACATCAACAATGGCGGACGTAGAGGTTGAAGGTTCGCCGTCCTCAAAAGTCCATTCACGGGAAGAAACTCCCAAAGAAAGATCTTCAAATTTTACACTTTGCCCGGATATAGCCTCATTCGGAGCTTTGTACGTAAATTCCTTTATTGTTTCCTCTGTCTGTTTGTTGCAAGAAAACACAAGGAAAAGACAGCCTAAAGCAGCTGCAGTAAAAAATCTTTTCATACAAATGTTATTAGTTTTATTGTGTGTTTTAAAAATTGTGAAACATCCTTTTTCTGCGTGTTCCCAGCGCAATATTAGCTATAAAAATGTACTGAACGATTTCACAAATCGTTCATATTTTAGCAATTTTCAAAAAAACTACTTTTGTACTTTTTCGGATGGATGCCGAACTCAGCAGCAAAAATTTTGGAAAAATAGGATATGTTGTTGAATCCGACAGCGTACATAACTTCAGTTATAGTCAATCCGGAATCGGAGCAAAGAAGCTGCGCGGCCCTTTTAAGACGAATGCTGCGAAGGAATTGAATGGCAGACATTCCGGTTATTGACTTGATTTTTCTGTAGAGCTGAGGACGTGAATAACCTATACTCTGGCACAAATCATCGACCCCGTAATCAGGATCAGAGATATGTTCTTCTATGTTGTCAATGCAGTTGCGTATGAATTTCTCATCAACCGGTGTAGCTGTTATAGCTGATGGTTCCAGTTTTATGTCAGTACGGAATGACTGCCTGATACATTTGCGTTGTCGTATAAGATTCTCGATTCTGGAAATCAAAAGTTCTGCATGGAATGGTTTTGTTATATAATCATCGGCCATCATCTGGTATCCCTCCATTTTATATACAGGAAGATCCCGTGCGGAAATGAGAATGACGGGAATATGGGATGTCACTTTGTTTTCCTTGATTTTCTGACAAAGTTCAAGACCGTTCATTTTAGGCATTACGATGTCGCTCAGAACGATGTCGGGCTGTTCGGAAATTGTATCTTCGTAACCCTTGGAACCATCTTCTGCTGTAATTGTATTGTATCGGGTGGAAAGAAGTTGAACCAGATATTCGCGGAGTTCGGAATTGTCATCAACAATCAGTACCAGATGCTCTCGTTCAGGACCTCCTGTTCCTGTCGAATTGTAAGTTTTGAACTCTGCGACAGGGTCGTAATTTGAAATATGGTCGCTGTTCTCATAGTTTTTGTCGATATCCGATGAGGAGAACTGGGAGCATCCGTATGGCAGAAAAACAAAGAATGAGGTCAGTCCTCCAGGTACAGACTCCGCCCAGATTTGCCCTGAGTGAGATAGTACAGCAGACTGGCTGATTGAAAGGCCTATACCCATTCCTCCTCTGCTGTTGTTCTTGCCTTGACGGAATCTGTCGAAAATATACGGCAGATCCTCCGGAAGAATTCCTATTCCGATGTTCGATACCTTGAATTCTACTCCATTCCGTCCGTCTTTATCTGTTGTCTCAGATATTTTTACTCTGATCTGTCCTCCCTTTTCCGGTGAGTATTTGAATGCATTCGACATAAGATTAAGAATAACCTTTTCAATATTGTCTTTGTCGATGAATACTTTTTGCGTCAATGGAGATATTTCGATTTTAAAATCATATCCTCGAGTTTTTGCAACTGGCTGGAAGAGAAGGCATATTTCCTCTACGAAACGAGAAAAATCAATTTCCACCACGTGAAGATGCATACTACCGTTGTCAAATTTACGCAAGTCGGTAATGGACTCTATAAGCTTTCGTAGAATCTTGACTGACTGATCTACAAGCTGCAGCCGATTGATTGTTGTCTTCCCGAGATTGGGGTTGTTTAGTAATTCTTCTACAGGAGTTGTTATAAGGGTCAGAGGAGTGCGTATTTCATGAAGAAATTCGGTGTGAAATTTAAGTTCGTTTTCATTGCGAATTCTCTGTTCCTCAAGCAGTTTTTCATTGATCTCTTTCCTGTGCCTGCGTATATTTCGTCGTCGGAGATATACGACTGTCCTAAAAGCAATGCCGAAAACTAAAATAATGTAAAACAGGCGTGCCCATACGGAAGAGTACCAGGGGGGCAAAATTCTGACATCTATACTTGCTGGAATATTGCTCCAGAGACCGTCGCTGTTTGCCGCGTAAACTAAAAATGTGTAGTGTCCAGGGCGAAGACTGAGATAAGATGCCGATGGTGTCAGTCCGTCAGTCCAATGCCAGTCTTCGTCCAGACCTTTCATCATATAGCGGTACTTGTTATGCTCAGGATAGACATAATGCATTGCAGAAAAACGAAAGTTCAGATTATTCTCATTATGGCTAAGCCTGACTTTTTTACATCGTCTTATAGGAATCGCAATATCAATATATTCTGTCGAAGGTAAGCCATTAATTTGTAGTGAAGTAATCTGTACCTGCGGTTTTATAGGATTGTCTATGATTTCCGAGGGAGTGAAAATATTGAATCCGTTTGTTCCTCCGAATGCCATTTGGGAATCATCCAGTAGAACTGCATCGTACATCTTGAAGGAATTGCTTTGAAGCCCGTCTTTTCTTGAAAAGCAAGATGTCTTACCTGTCGAAGGAGAGAATCTTACAAGACCGAAGCCTCCAATCCAGAAATTACCGCCAGTATCTTCTAGCATTGACTCGAACTCGTTGTTCGGAAACTCAGGGTTTGTTGTCTTATTGAATATTTCGAACTCTCCGTTATCTTTCATGCGACATAATCCTAGACCGAGTACAGATACCCAAAGGGAGCCTTTATGGTCTCGGTGAATGAATGATATGAATTCTCCTCCGCCTCGCTTTTTCTGGACCTTTAAGCGCTGGATATCGCGTATTTCGCCATCGGTTCCGAGTGTTATTTTGTTAAGACCAGAACGTGAGCCTACCCATACTGTAGTATCTTCAATCAGTATGTCAGTAGTGCAATCATCAGAAAGAGAGGCGGCGTTGGAAGGGTCGCATTTCAAGCAGGACCAATCAGATTTTTGAGGATTATTGGGAGAAGACCGGAAAAGTCCATCTCCAGTTACAATCCAGATTCGTCCGAATCTATCTGCAGAGAATTTATATACGGACATTGGTTTTGGGAGATTCCGGACGGTATTCATCTCAAATTTTTTTCCTGCAATGGCATCTCCAACGCACTTGGAAGGGATTATACCAGCACCCTTGTCCCATGAGCCTATCCATATTGAGCCGTCAGGACTCTGCCATAATGCCGATATCGTCTTGCCAGAGAATTGAGATAAAGAACTGGAATCTACACATATCATTTCATTGTCTTTGAGTATGGATACTCTTCCTTCTCTGGAACTGCACCACAAGTGTCCGTCCCTGTCGGCCATCATCGCGACCACTTGATCACCTTCATATCCTGGTGTTACGGAAAATAGCCTGAAACGACGACTGTTTGCATTACTCCGATAGCATCCATATCCTATAGTCCCGACCCAAACGACGTCTGACTTGTCGTTATATATATATGAAACTTCCGGTGTGTGCCTAGATTCGGTCATGAATTGTCCTACTCTGTTGAAGCTCATATCATAACATAATATACCGCTCGAAATGGTGCCGATATAAATATTGCCGTCATTACCTATGCAAGCAGATTTTGCTGCATAGGTGTTAAGTTGTTTAAGAGTTTTGGAAGACAAATTGAAAATCCAGCATCCTTCGTATGAAGTAATCAGAAGATTACCTTCTATTGGAAGCATAGATGTTGCAAAGATGTTTCCTATTGGAGTTAAATTTCCTTCAGTTGGACGGTAAATAGCAATAGACGAAGGTGTACCTATGAGAATTTCGTCCTGATTTAATTGATGACAAGAAGAAACTAAACTACCTAGCGAACACGAAGATAAATCGTAAATGCCGTCATGACATGATAGTGTGGAAATGCCATTGTCTGTGCAGATTATGACGGATTTGTCGTCTATTGATGGAACTACACTGTTTACATAGTTTGACGGCACACGAATTGTCTTTACAAAGTTATCAAGGACTGTGTCGAAAATAGTAAGTCCGCCAGTTTCTGTTCCGATGTACAGAAGCCCGTCAGTAGCAAGATAAAGTGAACGAATGCGAGAACTTTCCAGAATGGAGTTCGACATGTCATACACTGTTATACTGGTTCCATCATAGCGGCAAAGTCCAGAATATGTCCCTATCCATATATATCCTTCATTGTCTTGTATTATAGATGAGACATCGGTATGAGGAAGACCTTCATCTATTGAAAGTCGCTCCATATGTAAATATTCCTGTGAAACAACTTTCCCGACAGATAGACAGAAAAGGAGCAGTGCTACTAAAAAATATTTCAGATATTCCAAAATCTTGCGAATCTTAGTTGCTGTTTTAAACAGCGTTAGGCTTTCAACGTGAGTTCGACAGGGCAGTGGTCGGAGCCGAAAATCTCGTTGTGGATTGCAGCCCCTTCGATCCTGTCCTTAAGTCCTTTGGATACAAGAAAGTAGTCAATACGCCAGCCTGCGTTCTTTTCGCGTGAGCGGAATCTGTATGACCACCATGAGTAAATCCCTTCGGCATCAGGGTAGAAGTGACGGAACGTATCCGTAAACCCGCTGTCAAGCAGTGTTGAAAACTTCTCCCTTTCCTCATCGGTGAATCCTGCGTTTCTTCTGTTGGTCTTGGGGTTCTTAAGGTCTATTTCCTTATGTGCAACATTGAGGTCTCCGCAGACAATTACCGGTTTCGTCTTTTCCAGAGAAAGGAGGTAGCTCCTGAAGTCATCCTCCCATTTCATCCTGTATTCCAGCCTGGCAAGTTCATCCTGCGAGTTCGGAGTATAGACATTGACCAGATAGAAGTCTTCCATTTCGAGGGTTATTACCCTGCCTTCATGGTCGTGCTCGTCTATCCCTATGCCGTAACTTACCGACAGTGGCTCTTTTCTTGTAAAAATAGCAGTTCCGGAATATCCTTTTTTGTCAGCATAGTTCCAGTATGACTTATATCCATCGAAGGCAGCATCCAGCTGTCCTTCCTGCATTTTGGTTTCCTGAAGACAGAAGAAGTCGGCATCAAGAGTCTTGAAACTTTCCTGAAAGCCTTTTGTGTAGCAGGCTCTAAGCCCGTTAACATTCCATGATATGAATTTTAAAGGCTCCATTCTGTTCCGTCTTTTGTGTCTTTTACCTGTATTCCGAGTTCCTTGAGAGTGTCGCGGATTCTGTCGCTGGCAGCCCAGTCTTTGGCCTCCTTGGCAGCCTTGCGGCTTTCAAGTACCATTCCCATAAGTCCGTCAATGACTTTTTCAGCCTTGCCTCCGGCTGCTTCTTCATCCACGAGTCCTAAAACTCCGGAAACAATATCGTCAAACAGTCTGAGCAGGGCTGTCAGGTCGTTCTTGTCCAATGTGCGTTTCTTGTCCTTGGCAGCATTGATAAGTCTCACTGCGTCAAACATCTGGGCTACTGCTACAGGTGTATTGAGGTCATCGCAGAGTGCTTCATATACTTTTTCGCAGATAGCGTTGACTTCGGCGGATGCGCTGTTGCAAACCTCCGGTGCGACATCGGTTATGAATTCTCCGTAGGAAAGGGCAGTGGCACTGTGGCCTTCGCTTCCTTTCACATCAGATGATATGCCTGCTGCTGAAGCCATTTCCCTGAGGTCTTTGGCTGCCTGCATTATTTTCCTGTATCCCTTTTCCGCTGCCTGAAGGGCTTCGTTACTGAAGTCCAGAGTGCTGCGGTAGTGGGCCTGAAGAATGAAGAAACGGATGGTCATAGGGCTGTATGCCTGCTCAAGAAGCTTGTGGGTGCCTTCGAACAGTTCCTGCAGGGTGATGAAGTTGCCCAGTGACTTTCCCATCTTCTTTCCGTTGATGGTAATCATATTGTTGTGCATCCAGTACTTCACACCGCCTGTGCCTCTTGATGCAGTGTTCTGCGCAAGCTCGCATTCGTGGTGAGGGAACATAAGGTCCATTCCGCCTCCGTGTATGTCAAACTCTGTTCCCAGGTACTTCTCGCTCATTGCGGAGCATTCCAGATGCCATCCCGGGAAACCTTCGCTCCAAGGAGACGGCCATTTCATTATGTGCTCTGGGGATGCCTTCTTCCACAATGCAAAGTCGTATGGTGCGTGTTTGTCGCTCTGTCCGTCGAGTTCTCTGGTACCTTCCTTGGTCTCGTCAAGAGTCCTTCCTGAAAGTATGCCGTATCTGTGGTCTGCATCATATTTCCTGACATCGAAATAAACTGAGCCGTTGCTGATGTATGCATAGCCTGAATCCAGGATTTTCTTTACAAGGTCTATCTGCTCGATAATATGGCCGGAGGCTCTCGGCTCGATTGAAGGCGGAGCTACATTGAGCATCCTCATGGCTTCGTGGTAGCGTAGAGTGTAGGTCTGCACTACTTCCATAGGCTCAAGCTGCTCCAGTCTTGCTTTCTTTGCTATCTTGTCCTCACCTTCATCAGCGTCGTGTTCCAGGTGTCCTACGTCTGTTATGTTCCTGACATAGCGTACTTTATATCCCAAATGTCTGAGAAGGCGCACCAGCACATCGTATGTGACTCCGGGTCTTGCGTGCCCCAGGTGTGCGTCTCCATAGACTGTCGGTCCGCAGACATAAAGGCCTACATGGTCTTTATTGATTGGCTCGAACAGGACTTTCATTCTGGAAAGAGTATCTGTTATGTAAAAATTTCTCATATCTGTTTCGTTGAAAATAAGTTTCTTATCTGTGTTTGAGAGCATTTTATGTGTAAAAATCCCAAACATACAAAGTTACGATAAAAATTGAAAACAAAGCCTCTTTCCATATCTTTTTCAAGAAGAAGAATGGGGCCGGAAATGTCATTCATGTTCCTCAGCCGGTATTCTATTTTAATTGTTGAATGTTGGTAGTGAGTAGGTTTGGTAGCGATCCTGCAATTATATTATGTATTTTTGCTTGTGGCAACAGTTTGCGGGAAAAGTCGCAGGAAATGTGAGGAAAAATCATTATATTTGCACGGTTGTTTCCGGGCGTAAAAATTTGCGCCTTGCAAAGATTAGGAGAGAGGTAACGTAATAGAAGAATGTGCGGTGGGGAGAGGTTTCGCAAGTGCTGCACAAATCTTCGAATATCAATAATTTAAATTACTTGCGAAACCTGCAGTATATGAAAGTAGCAGTCATTATGGGGTCGTCCAGCGATTTCGAGATTATGTCGCAGGCTATCCAGATCCTTGAAGAATTTGGTGTAGAATACGAAAAGAAAGTCATCAGTGCGCACAGGACGCCGGATCTTATGTGCGAGTATGCAAAGGCGGCCAAAGAACGCGGTATCGGAGCTATTATCGCCGGTGCAGGCGGAGCGGCTCACGTAGCCGGAGTAGTTGCGGGAATGACTACTGTGCCTGTGATAGGTGTCCCTATCCAGACTAAGGCTCTCGGCGGTATGGACTCGCTTCTTTCGATTGTGCAGATGCCAGGGGGAATACCGGTAGCGACGATGGCTATCAACGGGGCGAAGAATGCCGGCCTTTTTGCCGTACAGATTCTGGCTCTCAATGATGAGTCTCTGTCGGAAAAACTTGAAAACTACAGAAAGTCTCAGACACAGAAAGTGCTTGACACGGTAATATAAAAGTTGTCAATGATGATGTCGGGTGGCGTGGAGCTTGTGATTGGAAAGCTTTCATACCACCTTTCGTCTTTAATTATACCCTCCCTTTCGCAAGCGCTGTTTATTACTTGTTACTTGCGGAGCTTGTTTGGAGGCCGTTAGGCTGATAGTAAGTCCCTTTCCCGAGGAAAGGGACTTAGGGAAAGGGTAACGTAATTGAAGAATGTGCGGTGGGGAGAGGTTTCGCAAGTGCTGCACAAATCTTCGAATATCAATAATTTAAATTACTTGCGAAACTTGAGATAGAAATAGAACAATAAGTCAAAACAATAATATTTGGTAATCGGATATGAAGAATTATCGCGTTTTCGTAGAAAAGTATCCCGAGTTTCAGGTTGAGGCCAGAAGTCTGATGAACGAGCTGAATGAAAATCTCAGGCTCTCACTTAAAAATCTCAGGCTGCTGAATGTCTATGATCTTTTCGGTTTTACCCCTGAACTGCTTGAAAAAAGCCGTTACAGCGTTTTCGGAGAGATTGTTACCGACAAGGTTTCTGATGAATGTGATCTTGAAGGAAAGAAATATATTGCCGTGGAGTACCTTCCCGGGCAGTTTGACCAGAGAGCTGCATCTGCAGTGGATTGTGTGAAACTTATAGAACCGGATGCTGATGTGCATATCAAGAGTTCAAAGCTCCTTATTCTGGATTCTGAAGTTTCTCAGGAGGATATAGAGAAAATCAGGCATTATTACATCAATGCTGTGGAGTCCCGTCAGAAAGACCTTTCCAAACTTTCTGATACAGAGCAGGCTCCTGTAGCTCCTGTTCCTGTGCTTGAAGGTCTTTCTTCCCTTAAGGAAGAAGAGCTTGCTCCATATTGCAAGAAAATGGGACTTGCCATGAATGCAGACGACCTGAGGGAAGTCGTGAACTATTTCAGCAAGGAAGGAAGAGACCCTTATGAGACAGAGCTCCGTATTCTTGATACTTACTGGAGCGACCATTGCCGTCACACTACATTCACCACTGAGCTGGAAGAAATAGGTGTAGAGGAATCATTCATAAAAGGAGAAATAGAGGGAACTCTGAACCTTTACCTGAAGATGCGCAAGGAACTCGGCCGTGAAAACAAGGGGCTTAACCTTATGGATATGGCCACTATCGGTGCGAGGTATCTGAAGTCTAAAGGACTTCTTGATGACATGGAGGTAAGCGAGGAAAACAATGCTTGCAGCATATATGTTGATGTTGACGTTGACGGGGAGATAGAGAAATGGCTGCTTCAGTTCAAGAATGAGACACATAACCATCCGACTGAGATTGAGCCGTTCGGAGGTGCTGCCACTTGTCTTGGAGGAGCTATCCGTGACCCTCTCTCTGGAAGAAGCTATGTCTATCAGGCAATGAGGGTGACCGGTGCCGGTGACATTTATCAGAGTGTAGCCGATACTATGCCGGGAAAACTTCCTCAGAAAGTCATCAGCCGCAAGGCAGCAGCCGGATATTCGAGCTATGGAAACCAGATCGGTCTTGCCACTACTCATGTCCGTGAAATATATCACCCTGGATACGTGGCAAAGCGACTTGAAGTAGGAGCAGTTGTAGGTGCTGTAAAAGCGGAAAACGTACGCCGTGAAAGTCCGGCTCCTGGAGATGTGGTGCTTCTTCTTGGCGGCAGGACGGGCCGTGACGGAATCGGAGGAGCTACCGGATCTTCTAAAGAGCATACGGAAGCATCGCTCGAGACTTGTGGAAGTGAGGTTCAGAAAGGTAATGCTCCTGAGGAAAGAAAGCTTCAGAGACTTTTCCGTCGTCCGGAAGTTACCAGGCTTATCAAGAAATCCAATGACTTCGGAGCAGGCGGTGTGAGCGTGGCCATAGGCGAGCTGACAGACGGCCTTGATATATATTTGGACAGGGTTCCAGTAAAATATAACGGACTGAACTCTACTGAGATTGCTATCAGCGAGTCTCAGGAAAGAATGTCAGTTGTAATCGAAGCGGCTGACAGAGAAGAGTTTGAATCATATTGCCGCAGCGAGAACGTTGAGGTGACACATGTCGCTGATGTCACTGACAGCAGAAGACTCCGTATGTACAACGGCGGAAAGCTGGTCGTTGACCTTTCACGTGAGTTTATCGACAGTGCCGGCGCAAAACATTATGCAAAGGCAGTAGTCGGTGCTGTGGAAGACAAAAATCCTTTCGAAAGGGAGGTGAAAGGCTCAAATCTTAAAGAAAAGATTTTTGCAGACCTTATGGACAGCAATGTCACTTCGCAGAAAGGCCTTATAGAAATGTTTGACTCTACTATCGGACGTTCTACAGTGCTTATGCCGTTCGGAGGTTGTCTCCAGACTACAGAGACTCAGGTGTCTGTTCAGAAACTTCCTACTGACGGATATACTGATACAGCCAGCATAATGGCCTTCGGATACAATCCTTACATCTCTACATGGAGCCCTTATCATGGTGCTGCATATTCTGTTGTAGAGGCTTGTGCAAAGGTGGTTGCTGCCGGTGCGTCATACAGGAAGATGAGATTTTCATACCAGGAGTATTTCGAGAGAATGACATCTGACCCTAAGTCTTGGGGAAAGCCGCTCAGCGCCCTTCTCGGAGCCATAAAGATGCAGGTAGCTCTCGGTCTGCCTTCTATCGGAGGAAAAGACTCTATGAGCGGAACATTCGAGAATATCAATGTGCCGCCTATGCTTATGGCATTCGGTATCACTACAGTGAAGGCAGGAACAGTAATTTCTCCTGAACTGAAATGGGAGGGTAACAGACTTTATCTTGTACGCCATACACCTCTTGCTGACAGAATGCCTGATACAGAGCAGCTCAAGAACAATTTCGATTATGTCACATCGCAGATTGAGGCCGGAAATATAGTTGCCGGCTATGCAATCGGCTTCGGAGGTGTAGCGGAAGCTCTGTGCAAAATGTCTTTCGGAAATGCTTTCGGTGTGGATGTAAAAGTATCGGAGGAAGATCTGTTCAACTACAGTTACGGTTCTATTCTGGTAGAGTCGGATAAAGAACTTGATTTCCCTGCTGCTGAATATCTTGGAACAGTGACATCCGGAGAGGACGGAATGCTCCATATCAACGGAACTTCCATCTCCATTTTCGAACTTATGGACATCAACGGAACCAAGTTTTCAAAAGTTTATCCGGATTCCTGCGAGCCGTTCCACAAGAAAGTGGCACCGTCTGGAATGGATAAGATCAAGCCTGTAAAAGCAAAGAAATCCGATCTTAAGTATAAGGGTGAGCCTGTGGAGAAACCTGTAGCATATCTTCCGGTATTCCCTGGAACGAACTGTGATTATGACACAGCAAAGGCTTTCCGCAAGGCTGGTGCAGAAGTTAGAATGAGCGTATTCTGCAACCTTACTCCGGAAGATGTATTCCAGTCTATAGCAGAGATGAAGAAGCATATTTCAGAGTGTCATATTCTCGCTCTTTGCGGAGGTTTCTCAGCGGGAGACGAGCCTGACGGAAGCGGAAAATTCATTGCAAATGTATTGAATAACAAGGAGATTGCCTCCGAGATACACGCACTCCTCGACAGAGGCGGTCTTATCCTCGGTATCTGCAACGGATTCCAGGCGCTTGTCAAGTCCGGACTTCTTCCATACGGAAGACTCGGTATGGTGACAAAGGATTCCCCTACATTGTTCCGCAATGACATCAACCGTCATATCTCTCAGATGGTGACAACAAGGGTTGCGACAACCAATTCGCCTTGGCTGTCAGGCTTTACCATAGGAGACCTTCATACCATAGCTGTCAGCCACGGAGAAGGAAAATTTGTGGTAAGCGAAGAATTTGCAAAGGAACTCTTTGCAGAAGGACAGGTTGCATTCCAGTATGTAGATCCTGTTACAGAAGAGGTTACCATGGAGTCTCCATACAACCCTAACGGATCATACTATGCCATCGAAGGAATTATCAGCCGCAATGGTCAGATTCTTGGAAAGATGGGGCATACGGAACGTTACGAGGAAAATCTCTTCAAGAACATTGAGGAAGAGCTTGAACAGCCTCTGTTTGCGAATGCAGTAAATTATTTCAGAGGTAAATAAAGTGTTCCGGATATGATTACGATAGGTATAGATGTAGGAGGAAGCACTACGAAGATTGTGGGTATTGAAAACGGGGAACTGAAGTCCCCCCAGTGCATAACTGCCGACAATCCTGTTACATCCCTTTTCGGAGCCTTCGGCAAATATATCTATGACAATGAGATTGCGCTTTCAGACATCGGTCAGATAATGCTGACCGGTGTCGGGAGCGCATATATAAAAGGTTCCCTTTACGGTCTGCCTACGGCTGTGGTTGACGAGTTTCTGGCCAATGCATTGGGAGCATCGTACAGGAGCGGTCTTGACAGGATGGTTGTAGTCAGCATGGGTACAGGCACCTCCTTTATTAAGGTAGAAGGAGGAAAGGTGACACATTTAGGAGGTCTGGCACTTGGCGGAGGTACTTTGCAGGGACTTTCGAAAATCATATTCAAAACCTCTGACATCCGGAAAATCATATCCATGTCTGTCAAGGGCAATATAAGTGAGGTTGACCTTAGTATCGGAGATATAAGCAAGAATGACTTGCCCGGTCTTCCAAAGGATGTCACTGCTTCAAATTTCGGAAAGGCAGACACCTCATCTGCTTCTGAGGATATTGCTGCTGGTCTGGTAAATATGATATTGCAGACCATAGGAAGCGCGTCAAATTTCATTGCCGGATCATCCGGCATAAAGGATTTTGTCCTTATCGGAAATATGTCACATCTCCCTCAGTGCAGAGAGTTGTTTGACGGGATAGGGAATCTTTATGGCATTGAGTTCCATATTCCTGACTATACGGAATACAGAACAGCTGCCGGAGCGGCCTTGAGCTATATCATGGCACGGGAAAACAACGAATTATTAACAATTGCATAAAAATATTATGAGCAACCAGAGGTATATGCAGCGCGGAGTTTCGGCATCTAAGGAAGATGTCCACAACGCAATCAAGAACATTGACAAGGGGATTTACCCTAAGGCATTCTGCAAGATAATTCCTGATATTCTGGGCGGAGACCCGGAGTACTGTAATATTATGCATGCGGACGGAGCCGGGACAAAGTCGTCTCTTGCATATATTTATTGGAAAGAAACAGGGGATTTGAGCGTGTGGAAAGGCATAGCCCAAGATGCCCTTATAATGAATATAGATGACCTTCTCTGTGTCGGAGCTGTTGACAACATCCTTGTATCTTCTACAATCGGACGAAACAAGATGCTTGTTCCGGGAGAGGTTATCAGCGCTATTATCAACGGTACGGACGAGCTTCTTGCAGAACTGCGTGAGATGGGAGTGGGTGTTTATGCTACAGGAGGAGAGACTGCCGATGTAGGAGATTTGGTGCGTACAATAATAGTCGATTCTACAGTTACCTGCCGAATGAAACGCAGTGATGTGATAGATAATGCAAACATCCGTCCCGGTGATGTTATTGTGGGACTTGCTTCTTACGGTCAGGCAACATATGAGAAGGAATACAACGGAGGAATGGGCAGCAACGGACTTACCAGTGCACGTCATGACGTATTCTCAAAATATCTTGCAGAAAAGTATCCTGAGAGTTATGACAAGGCTGTTCCGGAGGACCTGGTATATAGCGGAGGCCTGAAACTAACCGACAGTGTGGACGGATCACCTCTTGATGCAGGCAAACTTGTACTTTCTCCTACAAGGACCTATGCTCCTGTAGTGAAGAAACTCCTTGATGCGCTCAGACCGCAGATTCACGGTATGGTACACTGCTCAGGCGGAGCCCAGACCAAGATACTGCACTTTGTAGGAGACAATATCTGTGTAATCAAGGACAATCTTTTCCCTGTGCCGCCTCTTTTCAAGACTATCAAGGAACAGAGCGGAACTGACTGGGCTGAGATGTACAAGGTTTTCAACATGGGACACCGTCTTGAAGTCTATCTGTCTCCTGAACATGCTGAAGAAGTTATCAACATATCAAAGAGCTTCAACATTGATGCTCGGATCGTCGGCAGGGTTGAGGCTTCTGAGACAAAAAAACTTATTATCCGTTCGGAATTCGGAGAGTTTGAATATTAATAAACCAATACGATATGAGAGCATTATTTTCAGTAAGCGATAAGTCTGGCGTGGTAGAATTCGCCAGAGAACTGGAGTCTCTCGGCTGGGAAATCATAGCCACCGGGGGTACAATGAAACTGCTCAGGGAAGCAGGACTTAAAATCATCAACATCAGCGAAGTGACAGGTTTTCCTGAAATCTGTGACGGCCGCGTAAAGACACTTCATCCGAAGGTTCACGGCGGACTCCTTGGAAGGCGTGACCTCGAAAGCCACAGACAGGAACTGAAGGAAAACGGAATCGAATACATCGATATGGTATGTGTGAACCTCTATCCTTTCAAACAGACTATCGCCAGACCTGATGTGTCTATGGAAGATGCCATAGAGAACATTGACATAGGAGGTCCTTCAATGCTCAGAAGTGCGGCAAAGAACTGGAAAGATGTGACTGTAGTATGTCACCCTGAGGATTATGCCACTGTAATAGAGGAAATCAGGGGCGGAGGAAACACAACACCGGAAACCAGACTTCAGCTTTCAGCAAAGGCCTATACACATACTGCGGAGTATGATATGATGATTGCCACTTATATGAGGAAACAGGCAGGTCTCAACGAAAAGCTTTTCCTTGAGTATGACCTGAAGCAGACTCTCCGATATGGAGAGAATCCTCACCAGCAGGCAAAATTCTATGCATCTGCCGTGAAAGTGCCTTATTCCCTTGCAACAGCAGAACAGCTTAATGGAAAAGAACTTTCTTACAATAATATTCAGGATGCAAATGCCGCCCTTAACATAGCACGTGAATTTGATGCTCCGTTCTGTGTAGGTCTCAAGCACATGAACCCTTGCGGTGCCGCTGTAGGAACAGATGTGGTTGACGCCTGGAAAAAAGCTTATGAAGCAGACAAAGTCAGCATTTTCGGCGGAATCGTTGCTGTAAACAGGGAAGTAAACAAGGAAGTGGCAGAGCTTATGAAGCCTATTTTCCTTGAAATCATTATGGCTCCGTCATTCTCGAATGAGGCTCTCGAGATTCTTTGCACGAAGAAAAATCTACGCCTTTTGAAAGTAGATATGACCAGAGACGGCAAGACATACAATCAGTATGTAAGTATGAACGGAGGAATGCTTGTACAGGACCAGGATATTGAAACAAAGACTGTTACACCTGATATGTGTGTGACTGAAACCAAGCCTGAGGCTTCTGTAATGTCAGATCTTGACTTTGCATGGCATATCGTAAAACATGTGAAATCCAATGCCATCGTGGTCGTGAAAGACGGAATGACACTTGGAGTCGGAGCCGGACAGATGAACCGTATCGGGTCTGCCGAGATAGCATTGAAGCAGGCAGAAGAGGCCTTTAAGGCAAAAGGAGAAGATGTGCGCAAGGCAGGACTTGTAATGGCATCTGACGGATTTTTTCCTTTTGATGACTGTGTGACCCTTGCAGCAGAGTACGGAGTGAAAGCTATTGTCCAGCCGGGTGGAAGTGTCAGGGACAATGACTCTATTGTCAAGGCAAACGAGTGCGGCATAGCAATGCTGTTTACAGGAATGCGCCATTTCAAGCATTAGGAACCTGATAATCCTCAAGTATTAATAATAGGAGAACTTATTCATCTATGGAAATTATAAGTCAGAAACAAATTAATCCGGTAGGAGTCGTTGTAGATGTTGATAAAGTGCAGAAGGGGATAGAGTTGGAGACTCCGGTCAAGGCTTCTGTTCTGGTGGTCGGAAGCGGCGGACGCGAGCATGCAATAGTGGATGCTCTCAGCCGTTCTGCAAAGGTGGGCAAGATTTATTGTGCCCCGGGCAATGCAGGAATAGCTGCTCAGGCTGAATGCGTTCCTATCAAGGATACTCAGGTCGATGAACTGAAAGCATTTGCTCTTGAAAACGGCATATCGCTGACTGTTGTAGGACCGGAGGTTTCACTTGCAGCAGGAATTGCAGATGTCTTTACTGAGGCCGGACTTCGTATTTTCGGCCCCTCAAGGGCAGCTGCCGTTATCGAATCAAGCAAGGACTTTGCAAAGAGGCTTATGGCCAAATACAATATTCCTACAGCCGCTTATCAGACTTTTGAGGAATATGACGAGGCATTGGAGTATGTACGCAACGGTTCTTTCCCTGTAGTGTTGAAATATGACGGACTTGCAGCCGGAAAGGGTGTTGTCATTCCTGAAACTTTTGAAGAGGCTGATGCTGTCCTTAAGGATATGCTTCTGGATGACCGTTTCGGCAAAGGAAAGGTCGTAGTGGAAGAGTTCCTTACAGGACCGGAGTTTTCTCTTCTTTGCTTTGTCAACGGAACCGATGTAAGACCGATGCTACTTTCCCAGGACCACAAGAGGGCCTATGAGGGTGACAAAGGTCCCAATACAGGAGGAATGGGTGCATATTCACCACTTCCTTTTGTCACTGAGGAAGATATGCAGTATGCAATGGAAAGTATCATGAAGCCGGTAGCTGCTGCAATGGTTGAGGAAGGATGTACTTTCAAGGGTGTTCTTTACGGCGGACTAATGAAGACTCCTTCAGGCATAAAAGTCATTGAGTTCAATTGCCGTTTCGGCGATCCTGAGACTGAGGTGATTCTGCCGTTGCTCAAGACAGATATATATGATATATTTTCTGCTGTGGCAGACGGTTTCCCTATGCCTGAAATAGAGTGGGAGGAAGATGCTTCCATGGGTTTTGTCATGGCTTCGAAAGGATATCCGGGATCTTATGAAAAAGGATTTGAAATCTGTGGTCTGGAAGAAGCTCTTTCTGACCCTGATGTGAAAATATATCATATGGGTACGGCTTCCAAAGATGGGAAAACCGTGACGTCAGGAGGCCGTGTCCTTATGGTCGTAGGTAGTGGTGACAGCCTTTTGGCTGCGCGGGACAGGGCTTTGGCGGCAGTGGAGAAGATAAAGTGTGAAAATCTTTTCTTCCGTCGTGACATAGGATGGCGTGTTTTGTAAATGATTTAATGTATTGGAATTATGATAATCAGCGGTAAAGAGTTGTCAGCAAAGCTTAAAGCTGAAATGGCAGCGCAGGTAGCAGCTTTTCCTGAAAAATATGGAAGAGTTCCTCATCTTGTAGTTATTTTGGTCGGTGAAGATCCGGGTAGCGTTTCCTATGTGACAGGAAAGGCTAAGGCATCGGAGGTGGTCGGTATAAAGAATACTACTATAAGGAAGCCTTCGGATATTACCGAAGTGGAACTCCTTTCACTTATTGCAGAACTGAATGCAGATGATTCTGTGGATGGAATTTTAGTTCAGTTGCCGCTTCCAAAGCATATATCTGAGGCAAAAGTAATTGAGGCTATTGCAAAGGAAAAAGATGTTGACGGATTTCATCCTTTGAATGTTGCTGCATTATGGCAGAAACAGGAGTGTGTGCTTCCTTGTACGCCAAAAGGTATTATAAGAATGCTGAAAGAGGCTGGTGTTAGTATTTCAGGGAAACGTGCTGTTGTTATCGGAAGAAGCAATATAGTAGGTCTTCCTGTAGCAAAGCTTCTTCTTGATGAAAATGCAACAGTGACAATAGCTCATAGCCGTACGGCTGATCTTCCGTCTCTGACCCGTCAGGCAGAGATTCTTGTGGTGGCAATCGGACGTCCGCGTTTTGTTACCGCCGATATGGTTTCCGAAGGGACAGTCGTTATAGATGTAGGGGTGAACAGAGATCCTGAAACAGGAAAACTTTGCGGAGACGTTGACTTTGCAGCTATTGAGCCTAAGGCGTCTGTCATAACTCCGGTTCCCGGAGGAGTGGGTCCTATGACTATCTGCTGCCTTATGGAAAACACCATTGAGTGCTTTCTGCGCAAGATGGAGAAATAGAAACTGTCATTTATTATAAAAAAAGTCCCGGATGTTTTAATGAAGCATCCGGGACTTTTTTATTTGTTGGCAGGTTTGTCAAGTTCCAGCTCCGGATGAGAAGCTGAAATTCTGGCGAAGACAAACGATATAAGTATGGCAAGAATACCGAGTCCGAGGAAAATACATTCGGCCTGGACTGCGGCAGCCTGCTCGGATATTGCGTTTGAAGTCCCGATTGACGAAGCCTGGTTTTTGAAAATCATTCCTACGAATATCGGTACAAGCATCATTCCCATGTTTTGAATCCAGTATATAAGTGAAAACGCTGTCCCTAAATTTTTTTCAGGTATGATTTTCGGTACTGAAGGCCACATTGCCGCCGGCACCAGAGAATAACCTACTCCAAGGAGGGCGATGCCTAGGTATCCGTAAATTGCAACTCCTTCCGGTGCAAATGCAATTATCAGATGGGCTGCAAATACAAGACAGGAGCCTGCTATCATCCATTTTGTTCCTTTTCCTATTCTGTCAACAAGCGAACCGAACAGCGGAGTGAATATAACCGTAAAAAATGGAATCATGGAGACCATCCACGATGCTGTTTCTACAGGTATGTCGAAGCGGGGGATAAGTATAGATGTGGCGAATTTCTTGAATGAAATGATACAGCAGTAGAAAAAGACGCAAAGAAGAGCTATCAGAATGAAATTTCTGTTGCCGAGTACTCTGAATATGTCGGAGAATCTGAACTTGTCTTCTTCGGCCGTTTTTTTCTTGTCGGAAGTGCCGGCAGCCTTGTCAAATCCAGCATCCATCGCTACGAAGAACGCCCATAGTACGCACCCTGCCATCAGAAGCCCCAGCCCGAATATGGCTGGGACATTCGTTTCAGACAGACTGTATATCTCGCCTGGTGCTTTTGTAGCAACCAAGATAGGGGAGAGGATAAGTGCAGCTGCAGTTCCAAGTCTCGCAATGGCAAGTTGCAGTCCCATAGCCAGTGCCATTGACCTTCCCTTGAACCATTTTGCAATCGATCTTGTTACTGCAACTCCGGCAATTTCGCTTCCAAGTCCGAAAAACATGCAACCTATATATGCCAATATGAGAGATTCCTTTGGAGAAAGATGAGAAGATATCGCATACGCCACTATTGCGGCTCCTACTGTCATCATTCCGACAAAAATAGAGCCGGTAATCCTTACGCCCCATTTGTCAAGAAGCATTCCGCAGATAATAAGACCTCCCCATACACACAGAAACGAATATCCGCCGGCATAGAAACCGTAATCCGCAGAATTCCATCCCAACTCTAAGAGTTCAGGAGTCTTGAACAGATGCGAAAGGGACGAGAACATGTCGTCGAAAAAGTACGACGCAAACATCGGTATAACCAAAAGAGCAAGGGCGACCCAGCAGGCACCCTTGCTCTTTATAAATGATTGGAATGTATTTTTCATACCGGACTTAGTTCTCCTGTTCTTTTTTTACATTCGGAAGTTCAAGACCATAGCCCTTCTTCTTATCCTCTATCTTTAGAAGGAAAGTCATGAAGAATGCAATAATGCCGAATGTAGAGAATATTATCATTGGCAATCTGTAGCCTCCTGTAGCCGAGAGAACGTTTCCAATAAGCAGAGGAACAAGGCAAAGTCCTACATTCTGCACCCAGAAAATAAGACAGTATGCGGAGCCCAGAATCTTCTCGTCAATGATTTTAGGAACAGAAGGCCAAAGTGCTGCAGGAACCAATGAGAATGATACTCCGAGAACTGCGATAAGCAGTACTGCAAACCATTTGTGAGGGAATACAGGCAGGATAAATGCAAATGACAGGTGGCAGGCAATCATGATGACTGAACCGAGCATAAGCATTGTCGCTCCTTTTCCCTTGAAGTCAAGCAGACCTCCAAGTACCGGAGTAAGCACCATTGCCAGAATAGGGAAGAAACTGAAAAGTTTGCCTGCTGTAGCTGCATCTGTACCCAAAGTTACCTCAAGGTAGTTAGGCGCATATCTCTGGAATGGGAAAATTGCGCTGTAGTAAAGGACACAGAGAAGCGCTACAATCCAGAACATCTTGCTGCTGAATATTTTTCCGAGGTCTGAAATTCGGAATTCGTCATCTGATGACTTTTCCTCTGACATAAGCCCTGCTGCAACAAGCTGGTTGTCAAGCTTTCTGTCCATTACAGTAAATACAAAGAAACAGATAAGTCCTATCAGAAGCAGTGCTGTACAGAATGCTATAGGAGCTACGATAGACTGGTTGAATGAGTTGGAAATCATAGGAGCTATCCACATCACGGCAAATACACCAAGTCTCGCGATTGCCATTTCCAGTCCCATGGCGAGTGCCATTTCTTTTCCCTGAAACCATTTTGCAATTGCTTTTGAAACTGTTGTTCCCGCCATTTCACATCCGCAGCCGAAAATCATAAAGCCCAGGCTGGCCATTTTTGCACTTCCCGGGAGAGCAGTCCACCATGAATCCAGCCATGCGTTGAAATCAGTTGCCTGGAACCACTCTGTGATACCTACATACTTAATAGAAGCTCCTATAACCATCAGGGACGCAGACAGAAGGCCGGTAAACCTTGTGCCCATCTTGTCCAGTATGATTCCTGCTATTATCAGGAATCCGAAGACATTCAGTATGTACTCGGAAGCGGCGTATGTTCCGAAGACTGTACTGTCCCATCCTCTTGAGGATTCGACAAGCGATTTGAGAGGCGACATTACGTCTACGAACATGTAGGCGAAGAACATCATAAGTGCGACCAGAATAAGTGCGGACCATCTGGCCGCAGGATAGTCGTTAATCAGTTTTTTGATAGATTCAGACATAATTTATTTGTTTTCTGTTTTGTTTCATTGTCTGTAGCGGTTTCCCGGTAACTGCAAATTGCGAAGTTACATTTTTTGACAATAATTTCAAATAGTTGGAATAAAGTAGTATATTAGCGAGATTGTAATAGGTTTTGTAAACTATATGACTTACGATATTCTTGACAAGATAAGCAGACCGGCAGATATAAGACATCTGGATATAGCGGAACTTGAGAAGTTGTGTGCAGAGATAAGAGACTATATGATTGAATGTTGCTCTACGAATCCGGGACATTTGGGATCAAGTCTGGGTGCAGTCGAACTGATAGTGGGGCTTCACTATATATATAATACGCCTAAAGACAAGATAGTCTTTGATGTAGGCCATCAGGCCTACGCGCATAAAATCTTGACAGGCAGGAAAGAAGCCTTCCGTATGAACAGGAAGAAGAACGGTATAAGCGGCTTTACCAAGCGTAGTGAAAGTCCGTATGACGTATTCGGTGCAGGACATTCATCTACTTCCATATCTGCGGCCCTTGGCTTAGCGGAGTCTGCAAAACTTTTAGGAACAGGCGAGAAAGTTGTTGCGCTGATAGGTGATGGCGCACTTTCTGGCGGACTCGCCTTTGAAGGACTGAATAATGCCGGTAGCAGCAAGACCGATTTGCTCGTAATAATTAATGACAATAATATTTCCATAGACAAGAATATCGGTGCAATACACGAGCATCTTTTGAGAATTACGACTGATCCGACGTATAATAAGTTGAAAAAGCATGTGTGGGACCGTATGGGAGAAGGGAATTTCAGACGATGGATACAGAAAATGACTGTAAATGCGAAATCTTCTATGGTAAGTTCTTCCGGAGGAGCCTTGTTTGAAGCAATGGGGTTCAGGTATTTCGGCCCTGTTGACGGTAACGATATTGCTCAGGTTACGGATACATTGCTCAGACTCAAGGATATGAAAGGACCTCGTATTCTGCATACAATAACAAAGAAAGGGAAGGGTTATGCGCCGGCAGAAGAACACCAGACGATATGGCATGCGCCCGGAATGTTCGATCCTGTTACAGGAAGAAGAATAAAGTCTTCGGCAAATTCAGGGGACAGGTATCAGGATGTTTTCGGGGAGGTCCTTCTGGAACTGGCAAGAATGGATTCTTCTGTTGTTGGAGTCACACCAGCAATGGCTACAGGATGTGGTATGGATTTACTGGCCAGGGAAATACCTGAACGTTTTTTTGATGTCGGAATTGCTGAGGAGCATGCTGTTACATTTTCAGCAGGGCTTTCAGCCGGTGGGGCAAAGCCTTTTTGTAACATTTACTCTTCATTTTCACAGAGGGCTTATGACCAGATTATTCATGATGTGGCTTTGCAGGAATTGCCAGTTGTTCTTTGTTTTGACAGAAGCGGACTGGTAGGAGAGGATGGAGCGACTCATCACGGGGTATTCGATATGTCGGCTTACAGAAGCATTCCGAATACTGTTATAGCGGTTCCTGCAAATGAAGCAGAGCTGAAGCAGATGATGTTTACTGCTTATTTGAGAAAGAAAGGGCCGTTCATCATAAGGTATCCGAGAGGTCTTGGAGAAGGTGTAGAGTGGAGGTCTCTGAAGTTTGAAGAGATGCCTGAAGGAAAGTCGGAACTGTTGCTCGAAGGAACAAAAGTAGCTGTAATAGCTGCCGGTTATTTGGCTAATCGCGCTTATGAGGCCGCTGTCAGACTGAGAGAAGAAACCGGAAGCTGTCCTGCAGTATACAATCTGAGATATCTGAAACCGCTTGATATTGAGATGCTCGAGAATGTGAGAAAGAGATTTCAGGTGATTGTCACGATTGAAGATGGTTCTCTTGCGGGAGGTCTTTATGGGGCAGTCTGTGAATATGTGTCGCCATTCGAAAATGCTCCAAGGGTTGTGGGGCTGGGAATATCTGATATGTTCATAGAGCAAGGAGCCCAGAAAGAAGAGAGAGCGGAATGCGGAATTGATAATGAAAGTATTTATGTCTGTCTTAAGGAGCAAATAGAGAGATGATGTCTTTATTATATAGGTGTAAAAAAAATATGTGAATTTTTTTGAAAAAAGTTTTGGAAAGTTGAATTTAATCTCTATCTTTGCAATCCCTTTTCGAAACAAGGTGTCTTGAAAAGAAAGGATTTTGAAATACTGCCGATGTAGCTCAGTTGGCCAGAGCACGTGATTTGTAATCTCGGGGTCGTGGGTTCGATTCCCTCCATCGGCTCAAGTTCTTAAGAATTTTGGAGTTTGTTAGAAACATTGGTTTTTAGGAACGTTTCGGGAGAATACCAGAGTGGCCAAATGGGGCAGACTGTAAATCTGCTGGTTTATACCTTCGGTGGTTCGAATCCATCTTCTCCCACATTATAAGCGGAAGTAGCTCAGTTGGTAGAGCATTAGCCTTCCAAGCTAAGGGTCGCGGGTTCGAACCTCGTCTTCCGCTCAAACTACGCCAGTGTAGCTCAGGGGTAGAGCGCTTCCTTGGTAAGGAAGAGGTCATGAGTTCAAATCTCATCACCGGCTCTGCTTTTTTTGTATATATAAGTATATAAAACACACAAATAAATAAAATTATGGCTAAAGAAACCTTTAAAAGAGACAAACCGCACGTTAACATCGGTACTATCGGCCACGTTGACCACGGTAAGACTACTTTGACAGCAGCTATTACTACAGTGCTTGCAAAGAAAGGTCTGTCAGAGCTTCGTTCATTCGACTCTATCGACAACGCTCCTGAGGAGAAAGAGCGTGGTATTACTATCAATACTTCACACGTAGAGTATCAGACTGCAAACCGTCACTATGCACACGTTGACTGTCCGGGCCACGCTGACTACGTTAAGAACATGGTAACTGGTGCCGCTCAGATGGATGGTGCTATCCTTGTAGTAGCTTCTACTGACGGTCCTATGCCTCAGACTCGTGAGCACATCCTTCTCGCTCGTCAGGTAAACGTTCCAAGAATCGTTGTTTTTATGAACAAGGTTGACCTTGTTGACGATGCTGAAATGCTTGACCTTGTTGAGATGGAGATTCGTGACCTTCTTTCATTCTACAACTTTGACGGTGACAATGCTCCAATTATCCGTGGTTCTGCTCTCGGAGCTCTTAACGGAGATCCTAAGTTCGAGGACAAGATTATGGAGCTGATGGATGCAGTTGATAACTATATCCCAATTCCTCCACGTGAGAACGAGAAACCGTTCCTTATGCCAGTTGAGGACATCTTCTCTATCACAGGCCGTGGTACTGTTGCTACAGGTCGTATCGAGACTGGTGTTGTTCATACAGGTGATGAGGTTGAAATCGTTGGTCTTGAGGAAGAGCCTAAGAAGACAGTTGTTACAGGTGTTGAGATGTTCCGTAAGATTCTTGACGAGGGAGAGGCTGGAGATAACGTTGGACTTCTTCTCCGTGGTATCGACAAGAAAGAGATTAAGAGAGGTCAGGTACTTGCTAAACCAGGTACAATTCATCCTCACCAGAAATTCCAGGCTGAGATTTACGTATTGAAGAAAGACGAAGGTGGTCGTCATACTCCATTCCACAACCACTACCGTCCTCAGTTCTTTATCCGTACTCTTGACATCACAGGAGAGATTACTCTTCCAGAGGGTGTAGAGATGGTAATGCCAGGAGATAACGTAACTATCACAGTAGATCTTATCTACGCTGTTGCACTTAACGAAGGTCTCCGTTTCGCAATCCGCGAGGGTGGACGTACAGTAGGTGCCGGTCAGGTTACAAAGATTCTTGAGTAATATTTACTCTATATACATAAGCGGGTGCCCGATATTCAGACATCCGCTTTTCTAGGGGAATAGAACAAGGGTAGTTCAGCGGTCTCCAAAACCGTCGATGTGGGTTCGAATCCTGCTTCCCCTGCTAAATATCAAAGGTTACGATTTGGTAATTGTTTAACAGACGTCCAGGCAAGCTTCCAACTCGGGATGTCCATTAAATGTAAAGATGAGAAAGTTTATCAACTATCTTAAAGAGTCCTATTCAGAGATGACCAAGAAGGTATCGTGGCCTTCATGGGATAAGTTGCAGAATTCAGCTATTGTTGTAATGGTTGCTTCTGTGATTTTTGCCATTGTTGTCTTTGCAATGGATTTCGCTTTCCAACATCTGATGTCAGCTATTTATACACTTTAATTGTTTCGTATTATGGGAGACAAGAAGTGGTATGTGCTGAGAGCAGCAGGCGGAAAGGAAAAGAAAGCCAAAGAGTATCTCGAAAAAGAGATTGAAAGATGTGGCCTTCAGGATCTGGTTTCTCAGGTCCTTGTTCCAACAGAAAAAGTTTATAGAATCAGAGATGGAAAACGTGTCAGTTCAGAGCGTCTTTTCTACCCTGGTTATGTACTTATTGAGGCGGAACTTACCGGCGAACTCCAATACATTATCAGAAATGAGATTCCTCATATGTCAGGTTTCCTGACAGAAAAAAGGGATATCAACAAGGGAAACGGCAAGGCTCAGGAAGAGAAAGTACCGGTTCCGTTGAGAGATTCTGAAGTGAGGAGAATTCTAGGTGAGCACGATGAAGTGGCTACAAGTGATGGCGAAACAATCGTTGATTACGCAGTTGGTGAGGCAGTAAAGATCACTGACGGACCATTCAGCGGATTCGACGGTACAGTTGAAGAGATAGTCGAAGACCGAAGCAAACTTAAAGTTATGGTTATGATTTTCGGTCGTAAAACTCTTCTTGAATTAAACTTTACACAAGTAACTAAAGAATAACAGAAATTATGGCAAAAGAAGTTACCGGGTTTATCAAACTCCAGATCAAAGGTGGCGCAGCTAATCCATCACCTCCAGTAGGACCGGCTCTCGGTTCCAAGGGTCTTAACATTATGGATTTCTGCAAGCAGTTCAATGCCCGCACACAGGATTGCGCAGGTAAGGTATTGCCAGTAGTTATCACTGTTTATAGTGACAAATCATTCTCTTTCGAAGTTAAGCAGCCGCCTGTAGCAGTTCAACTTAAAGAAGCTGCTAAGATTTCAACAGGATCTGCTGAGCCTAACAGAAAGAAAGTGGCTACTATCACCTGGGATCAGGTAAAAGCAATTGCAGAGACCAAAATGCCGGATATGAACGCATTTACTCTCAAGTCAGCAATGACAATGGTCGCTGGTACAGCGAGAAGTATGGGTATTAAAGTTGAAGGAGAATTTCCTGCCGACATCTAAAAATCACACGCGAAATGAGTAAACTGACAAAAAACCAAAAAACGGTAATGGCCAAGTATGATGCGGCCAAGCAGTATAAGCTTTCAGAGGCATGTGAAATTGTCAAGGATATTACCTTTACAAAATTCGATGCGTCTGTCGAACTTACCCTTAACCTTGGTGTGGATCCACGTAAAGCAAACCAGATGGTTCGTGGTGTGGTTACCCTCCCTCATGGAACAGGTAAGCAGACAAGAGTGCTTGTACTCTGTACACCGGATAAAGAGAATGAAGCAAAGGAAGCTGGTGCAGACTTTGTTGGTCTTGATGAATATATCGAAAAGATTAAAGGTGGATGGACTGACGTTGATGTTATCATCTGTACACCTTCAGTGATGGCAAAAGTAGGAGCTATCGGTAGAATCCTCGGTCCAAGAGGACTTATGCCAAACCCTAAGACCGGAACTGTAACAATGGAAGTAGGCAACGCTGTCAAGGAAGTGAAAGCCGGAAAGATTGATTTCAAGGTTGACAAGACTGGAATTATCCATTCTGCAATCGGAAAGGCTTCATTTACTCCTGAGCAGATTTGTGAGAATGCTCAGGGTCTGATTACAGCTGTCATGAAGCTGAAACCACAGACTCTAAAGGGAACTTATCTTATCAGTGCATCTATCTGTACTACGATGAGCCCTGGAATCAGTCTAGATATCAAATCATTCAGTAGTGCTGAATAAATAGTTCAAAGTTATGAGAAAAGAAGAAAAAACCCAGATACTTGAATCAATCGCAGCACAAATCCAGGAGACTCCTAATTTTTATATCGCAGATATCTCCGGACTGAATGCTGAACAGACTACAAAGCTTCGTCGCAGTTGCTTTGAGCAAAATATAAAACTCGTAGTTGTTAAGAATACGCTTTTCCACAAAGCTCTCCTTCAGCTTGAGAATGAGGAAGTGAAACTTCTCTTCCCGGCACTTGAGGGACCGACTGCGATTATGTACACCGAGACACCGAACGCTCCGGCCAAACTCATCAAGAAATTCGCTGATGAAGGTGCTGAAAAGCCAGCTCTGAAAGCAGCTTATGTTCAGGAGTGTGCCTTCGTCGGCGCAGACAAACTTGGCGAACTCTGCAATATCAAGTCTCGTGAGGAGCTTATCGGAGACATTGTCGGATTGCTCCAGTCACCTGCACGCAATGTTGTTTCTGCTCTTCAGTCAGCAGGCGGCAAATTGGCAGGAATCGTCAAAACACTTTCAGAGAGAGAATAAAACAAGTAACAAACTAAATAATTTTAATTATGGCAGATATTAAAGCACTTGCAGAAGAGTTGGTAAACCTTTCTGTAAAAGACGTTCAGGAACTCGCACAGATCCTCAAAGACGAGTATGGTATTGAACCAGCTGCAGCTGCAGTAGCAGTAGCAGGTCCGGCAGCAGGCGCAGGTGAGGCTGCAGCAGCTGAGCAGACAGAGTTCAACGTAATCCTCAAATCAGCTGGCCAGGCTAAACTTGGCGTAGTAAAGGCTGTTAAGGAAATTACAGGTCTTGGACTTAAAGAGGCTAAGGATCTTGTAGACAAGGCTCCTGACGCTATCGTTAAAGAGAAAGTATCAAAGGCAGAAGCTGATCAGATAAAGGCTGCCCTTGAAGAGGCTGGAGCTGAAGTTGAAGTTAAATAGCTTCACCTTCCCCCAGATGGGAAACTAAGTCAGGTTTAGGGCCTAATCAGACCCTAAACCTTTTTGTCGTATTTAAGTTTTTCTCTTATACAAAGGCTGACAAGATGTCTCAAAAACCAAACACACAGCGAATATCTTTCGCATCATCGAAGATTCTCCTAGAGTATCCGGACTTGCTTGAAGTGCAGCTGAAGTCGTTCCAAGACTTCTTCCAGTTGGATACTACACCGGAGAACAGGCGCAATGAGGGCCTGTATCAGGTATTTCAGGAGATTTTCCCGATCGAAGATACAAGGAATAACTATAAACTTGAATTTATCGATTATTTCATCGATCCTCCTCAGTATTCGATTGGAGAGTGCCTTGAGAGGGGATTGACATACAATGTGCCTCTTAAAGCGAAACTACGACTTTCCTGCAGTGACCCGGAGCACGAGGATTTTGACACCAGGGTACAGGATGTGTATCTTGGCAATATTCCTTATATGACACCGGGAGGAACATTTGTTATCAACGGATCAGAAAGGATTATTGTTTCACAGCTACACAGGTCTCCAGGTGTATTCTTCGGACAGAGTGTGCATGCAAATGGAACTAAGCTTTACTCTGCCAGGGTAATTCCTTTCAAGGGTTCATGGATTGAATTCGCTACTGACATCAACAATGTCATGTATGCCTATATCGACCGTAAAAAGAAATTGCCTGTTACAACCCTCTTAAGAGCTATTGGATTCAACGGCGACAAGGACATTATAGACATATTCGGACTGGCAGATGAAATAGAGGCCACTCCAGAGGTCCTTAAAGCGAACGAGGGCAGGAAGCTTGCGGCTAAAGTGCTTAGAACATGGATTGAGGATTTCGTGGATGAAGATACTGGAGAGGTTATCCCTGTCGAAAGGACAATGCCTATCGTTGAAAGAGGTGAAATACTTTGTGACGAGACTATAGAAAAGCTTTCCGAAACGGATGTCAAGACTATTTTGCTCCAGAAAGAGGAAGCCAACGTCAACGAGTACGCAATCATTTACAATACTCTTCAGAAGGATCCTACAAATACTGAAACAGAAGCTATCAACTATATCTATAAGCAGCTTCGTAATTCAGAACCACCTGACGAGGCTACAGCAAGAGACGTAATCGACAAACTGTTTTTCTCCGAGAAGAGATATGACCTTGGAGATGTAGGAAGATACCGTCTCAACCAGAAATTGAACTTGACTATTTCTGATGATGTACGTGTTCTTACGAATACAGACATCATAGAAATCATCAAGTATTTGATACAGCTTATCAACTCCAAAGCTATAGTTGATGATATTGACCATTTGAGCAACAGACGTATCAGGACAGTAGGTGAGCAGCTTGCAAACCAGTTCAGCGTAGGTCTCTCAAGAATGGCAAGGACGATCCGTGAAAGGATGAATGTAAGAGACAGTGAGCAGTTCTCTCCGATTGATCTTATCAATGCCAAGACTCTCTCGTCCGTTATCAATTCGTTCTTTGGAACCAGCCAGTTGTCCCAGTTCATGGACCAGACTAACCCTCTGTCGGAGATGACACACAAGCGTCGTCTTTCTGCTTTGGGTCCAGGAGGTCTTTCTCGCGACCGTGCAGGTTTCGAGGTACGAGACGTGCACTATACTCATTATGGCCGTCTTTGTCCTATTGAAACTCCAGAAGGTCCGAACATCGGTCTGATTTCGTCTCTTTGCGTTTATGCAAGAATCAATGATCTCGGATTTATCGAGACTCCTTACCGTAAGGTAAACGGAGGAAAGGTTGATTTGAGTTCTGAGGGATGGACATATATGAGCGCCGAACAGGAAGAGGATATGATGGTCTCTCTTGCAAATGTCAAGATGGATGATGACGGAAATATTCTTGAAGACAGAATCCAGTGCCGTCTTGGTGCGGACTTCCCTGTAGTAACCAAGGATGAGGTTGACTATATGGACGTTGCCCCTAACCAGATTGCATCGGTGGCAGCATCACTTATTCCATTCCTTGAGCACGATGATGCGCACAGGGCATTGATGGGTGCGAACATGATGCGTCAGGCAGTTCCGCTTCTCAATCCAGAGTCACCTATAGTAGGTACAGGCTTGGAAGAAAGGGTATGTCACGACTCCCGTACTCAGATTATAGCCGAAAGAACGGGTGAAGTGGTTTACGTTGATGCAAATGAAATTCATGTAAAGTATGACAGGACAGATGACGAGAAGTTTGTAAGTTTCTCACCTGATGTGACTGTCTATAAACTTCCGATATATAGAAGAACCAACCAGAGTACTACAATCCTCCTCAAGCCTATAGTGCGTAAAGGTCAGATAGTGGAAAAAGGTACTATCATGACTGAGGGGTATGCTACCCAGGATGGAGAACTTGCGCTCGGCCGTAACCTAAAGGTGGCTTTCATGCCTTGGAAAGGTTATAACTATGAGGATGCTATCGTTCTTTCAGAGAGAATGATTCGTTGGGATATCCTTACTTCAGTGCATGTTGACGAGTATATTACTGAAGTGCGCGATACCAAGCGTGGTATGGAAGAACTTACTTCTGATATTCCTAATGTCAGTGAGGATGCAACCAGAAATCTTGACGAAAACGGTATCATTCGCGTAGGTGCCCATATTGATCCGGGCGACATAATGATAGGTAAGATTACCCCTAAGGGAGAGAGTGATCCTTCTCCGGAAGAAAAACTGCTTAGGGCTATTTTCGGCGACAAGGCAGGAGATGTGAAGGATGCTTCCCTGAAGGCAACCCCATCACTCAGTGGAACTGTAATCGGTACTGCTCTTTATTCTAAAGTAGCAAAAGAGAGTAACAGAAAAGGCGCAAAAACTGACCAGAAAGCGAAGCTCGACAAGGTCGAAGAGGAATTCAATACCAAGGCTGAGGCTTTGAGAGTCAAGTTCCTGGATAAGCTTTCCGTTCTTGTTGAAGGAAAGAAGAGTGCCGGTGTAAGTGATCTTTACGGTGTTGAAATCATTGCCAAGGACAAGACAATAGTCTTCTCAGATATCAGAGACATTGACTATGAGAATATAAACCCAAGCAAATGGACTACTGACAAGAATGCAAATATTCTGATTCGTGAGTTGATCAACAATTATTGCATTGCATTTAAAGAGGCTGCTGCAAGACATCGCAGAGTGATTGATAAAATCAAAGTCGGTGATGAACTTCCTAATGGAGTAATGCAGTTGGCAAAAGTATATGTTGCCAAGAAGAGAAAGATCAGAGTGGGAGACAAGATGGCAGGTCGTCACGGAAACAAAGGTATCGTAGCTAAGGTTGTAAGGGATGAAGATATGCCATTCCTGTCAGATGGAACACCTGTGGATATAGTCCTTAACCCTCTTGGTGTGCCTTCTCGTATGAACCTCGGTCAGATTTACGAGACTGTTCTCGGTTGGGCAGGTGCAGAATTAGGTGTCAAGTTCAGTACTCCTATTTTTGACGGAGCCAGCATAGACGATATCTGTGAGTTTACTGACAAGGCAGGTCTTCCTAAGTTCGGTAAGACATATCTTCGTGACGGCGGTACGGGAGACTGGTTTGACCAGCCTGCAACTGTCGGAGTTATCTATATGATCAAACTGGGTCATATGGTTGACGACAAGATGCACGCAAGATCTATCGGACCTTATTCACTTATTACTCAGCAGCCTCTTGGAGGTAAGGCTCAGTTTGGAGGACAGAGATTCGGAGAGATGGAGGTTTGGGCGCTTGAGGCATTCGGCGCATCAAACGTTCTGCAGGAAATCCTTACTGTCAAGTCTGATGATGTAAATGGAAGGTCTAAGACTTACGAAGCTATCGTAAAAGGGGATCTTATGCCTGCGCCAGGCATTCCGGAATCTCTCAATGTACTCCTTCACGAGTTGAGAGGTCTTGGACTGAAGGTCACATTGGATTAGTTATACTGACAATTTGAAACATTGGAAATATGCCTACTTTTAATAAAGAAAACAAAGTAAAAAGCAATTTCGAAAGAATCAGCATTTCTCTCGCTTCTCCTGAAGATATAAAAGACAGGTCTTCAGGAGAGGTCCTGAAACCTGAGACAGTGAACTACAGGACTTACAAGCCAGAGAGAGACGGCCTTTTCTGTGAGAAGATCTTCGGACCGACAAAAGACTATGAGTGTCATTGCGGAAAATACAAGAGAATCCGTTATAGAGGTATAGTCTGCGACCGTTGCGGTGTAGAAGTAACTGAGAAAAAAGTCCGCAGGGAAAGGATGGGACATATTGAACTCACTGTCCCTGTTGCACATATCTGGTATTTCAAGTCAGCTCCTAACAAGATTGCTGCACTTTTGGGAATACCTGCAAAAAAGCTTGAGGCTGTCATTTACTACGAAAAATATATTGTCGTAAATCCTGGTACTACAAGTCTCGCAAAGATGGATCTTCTCTCAGAGGAGGAGTATCTGGATTTGATAGATACTATGCCTGAAAATCAGGCTCTTCCTAATGACGATCCTGAAAAGTTCAGGGCCGGAATGGGTGCAGAGGCAATATATGAACTGCTGAAGGAGATTGATGTTGATTCACTTGCGAGGGAACTCCGCGTGAAGATGAATACAGAGACTTCGCAGCAGAGAAGAGCAGAGGCACTTAAAAGGCTCAGCATAGTAAAATGGTTCCAGGAGTCACAGGGAATAAACAGACCTGAGTGGATGATTCTCAAGGTGATTCCAGTAATTCCGCCAGACTTGCGTCCTCTTGTTCCACTTGACGGAGGTCGTTTTGCAACATCAGACCTTAACGATCTTTACAGACGTGTAATTATCAGAAACAACCGTCTTAAAAGGCTTATTGAAATCAAGGCTCCGGAAGTTATTCTCAGAAATGAGAAGCGTATGCTTCAGGAAGCAGTTGATTCACTTTTCGACAACTCTAAGAAGTCAAATGCAGTCAAGAGTGAGGCTAACAGAACATTGAAATCTCTGTCTGACAGTCTTAAAGGTAAGCAGGGACGTTTCCGTCAGAACTTGTTGGGTAAACGAGTTGACTATTCTGCCCGTTCTGTTATCGTTGTAGGTCCTGAGCTTAAGATGCATGAGTGCGGTCTTCCTAAGTTTATGGCCGCAGAGCTTTACAAGCCGTTTATTATCAGGAAACTGATTGAAAGGGGAATAGTAAAGACTGTCAAGTCTGCAAAGAAGATTGTTGACAGGAAAGATCCTGTAATCTGGGATATTCTTGAAAATGTGATGAAAGGTCATCCGGTTCTGCTTAACCGTGCACCTACACTTCACAGACTCGGTATCCAGGCCTTCCAGCCTAAGATGATTGAGGGTAAGGCAATCCAGCTTCATCCGCTTGCATGTACAGCGTTCAACGCTGACTTTGACGGTGACCAGATGGCCGTGCATCTTCCTCTTGGAAATGCCGCTATCCTTGAGGCTCAGTTGCTGATGCTCGGTTCTCACAATATCCTTAACCCTGCCAATGGTACTCCTATTACCGTACCTTCGCAGGACATGGTACTAGGTCTGTACTATATTACAAAGGCCAGATCAGGTGCTAAAGGTGAAGGAATGAAGTTCTACGGACCGGAAGAGGTGATTATAGCTCTTAATGAGAAGGCAATAGACATACATGCTAACATAGAAGTAAGGCTTCCCAAGAACAAGCTTAACCTTGAAGCAGGTACTGAGATGGTCAAGACTACACCAGGTAGAATCATCGTAAACCAGCTTGTTCCTGAAGAAGTGCCTTATATAAATGAGATTCTTGGAAAGAAATCTTTGAGAAAGATTATTTCCGTAGTTATCAAGCATACGGGAGTTGCCCGTACGGCACAGTTCCTTGATGATATCAAGAACCTCGGATATACAATGGCATTCAAAGGTGGTCTTTCATTCAACTTGGGTGACGTTATCATCCCTGCTGAGAAGAAGTCCCTCATTGAAAACGGATACAAGACGGTTGAATCCATTAAGAGTAACTTCTCTATGGGATTCATTACCAATAACGAGCGTTACAATAAAGTAATTGATCTCTGGACCTCTATCGATAACCAGATTACCGGTATTGTAGAAAAACAGATTTCAAGTGACCAGCAGGGATTCAACCCTGTATATATGATGCTCGACTCCGGAGCCCGTGGATCTACACAGCAGATCAAGCAGCTCTGCGGTATGCGTGGATTGATGGCTAAACCTCAGAAGTCAGGTGGTCAGGGTGCGGAAATTATCGAGAACCCTATTATCTCGAACCTGAAGGAAGGTATGACAGTGCTCGAGTACTTCATCTCTACCCACGGTGCGCGTAAGGGTCTTGCGGATACCGCCTTGAAGACTGCGGATGCAGGTTACCTGACCCGTCGTCTTGTGGATGTATCTCACGATGTGATTATCAATGAAGAGGATTGCGGTACGCTAAGAGGTCTGATTGCAACAGCTATCAAGAGCAAGGATGAGGTAGTTGAGTCTTTGGGAGAGAGAATACTCGGACGTACATCAGTACACGATATTTTCAATCCGCTTACCGGAGAGCTTATTCTCCCTGCCGGTGAGGAGATTACGGAGGATAAGGCTGCGCTTATCGAGTCTCTTCCTATCGAACAGGTTGAGATCCGTTCAGTACTTACTTGTGAGTCGCGTAAGGGTGTATGTGCCAAGTGTTACGGACGCAACCTTTCATCGGGACGTATGGTCGAGAAAGGAGAGGTTGTCGGAGTTATCGCCGCACAGTCTATCGGTGAGCCTGGTACCCAGCTTACGCTCCGTACATTCCACGTCGGAGGTACTGCTTCAAGTACTGCATCAGAGAGTTCTATCGAGTCCAAGTATGACGGTAAACTCGAATTTGAGGAGCTCAGAACTATCGAGAGAGTTGGTGATGACGGATCTGTACAGGATGTTGTTGTCAGCCGTACTACTGAGGTCCGCATAGTTGATGAGAATACAGGTATCACTTTCTCACAGTATGATGTGCCTTACGGTTCGGTACTCTACAAGAAAGATGGAGACAAAGTAGTAAAAGGTGACATGATTTGTGAGTGGGATGCATATAACGCCATCACGATTATTGAGACTGCCGGTAAGGTACGTTTTGACAGTATGATTGACGGAACCACATTCCGCGAGGAAATGGCTGATGAGTACTCTCTTAATAGAGACAAGGTCATCATTGAGTCCCGAGACAAGTCAAAGAACCCTACTATCAACATTCTTGATGAAAACGGCGAAAGCAAGAAGCAGTATAACCTTCCTGTGGGAGCCCATGTCATGGTCAACGATGGCGATGATGTGAAGATTGGTGATATTATTATTAAGATACCTCGTGCGATTGGTAAGTCAAGCGATATTACCGGAGGTCTTCCTCGAGTTACTGAGCTCTTCGAGGCCCGTAACCCTTCAAATCCTGCAATCGTTTCCGAGATTAACGGAGAGGTTCTTATGGGTAAGATTAAGAGAGGAAACAGAGAGATTATCATCAAGAACAGGATAGGACAGGAGAAGCGTTATCTGGTGCCTCTTACCAAACAGATTCTTGTTCAGGAGAATGACTATGTGAAAGCCGGAATGAGACTTTCAGACGGTTCTGTTTCACCTACAGATATTCTCAATATTCTCGGTCCTATAAAGGTTCAGGAATATATAGTCAACGAGATTCAAGAGGTCTACAGACTTCAGGGTGTTAAGATTAATGACAAGCATTTCGAGATTATCGTTCGCCAGATGATGAGAAAAGTTCAGATAAAGGATCCGGGTGATACTGATTTCCTTCCTGAAGAGCTTGTTGACAAGTGGGTATTTATGGACACCAATGATGATATCTACGGTAAGTTCTATATTACGGATGCCGGAGATTCTCAGAAATATACTGAAGGACAGATTATCTCGTCCCGTGAGATGACCAGCGAAAACTCTTCGCTCGACAGACAGGGACTCAAGATGATGGCTTTGCGTGAGGCTCGTCCTGCTACTGCAAGTCAGGTTCTTCAGGGTATTACGAGAGCAGCATTGAAGACTAACAGCTTCATTTCTGCAGCATCATTCCAGGAGACGACAAAAGTGCTCAGTGAGGCAGCTATCAGAGGCCGTATCGATACACTTGAAGGTCTTAAGGAGAATGTCATCTGCGGTCACGCAATACCTGCAGGTACAGGACAGAAGGAATTCCAGGAAATCCTGGTTGCCCCTATGGAAGAGTACCAGAAGGCAATGTCTGATCTTTAGGACAAGATTTGAATATAATGAAAGAAGAGGGTGACCCAGTGTGGTCACCCTCTTTTCATTATATAATACGGTCAGAACTTCGGAAACCCCTTCCACTATCGTGGGGCCTTCCCTGTGCGGGCGCAACGGTTTCCTCATGTCATCCAGACACGATTACCAATAATTAAAGGGCAGCATCTTAAATGTTGTGGAACAACAAGAACCACTGTATCAGAACCTGGATACAGGTCAGTGCTTGCCATCTATAGTGCTGCCAACTGCAAAGAAGCGTGAAGTTTGTGGTATTTCAGCAGAGAGGCGTATAATCCGGCAATGACAGGAGCCGTATATGATGTTCCTTGACGTGGAGGCTGTACGTAAGCACATACATCGGGCTTTATGAAATCGACACCTCCCCTGATATCGGCAAGGAAATTTGAGTAACGCCATGGTTCATCGCCCTCGTTGCCCGTGCTCTGGATAAATATCCGGTCAGGATTGGCTTGCAGCACGCTGTCTGCAAATTGTGAGATACGGGAGCTGTGTCCAGTCCGCAAAGTTATCAATCATTTGTGTCCTTATCCATATTTTAGCTGAATGAGCTTATAAAGTTACTCATTTTGTCCGCCTGTACATACCATTACTTCAGAACCTGTAGCCCAAGGAAAAGGCGTATGTGATATTGTGTTCGGATTTATCCGATGCTATCCGCGTGAACCCATACTGGGCTTCAGGGCCTAAAATAAAGTGCCCTATGATGAAATCAAGACCCAATCCTGCGCCGAAATCGATTTTGTTGACTTTAAACTGGCATGATGCAGGTACAGATGATTTGAGAAGACCAGAAATGTAAGGGCCGCCGTGAACTTCAATGGCAGACTTGGCGGACAGTGGAAATGATGCTGACACTTCTACCGGCAGATCGATATAGGACAGATTCAAAGCACGGTTCCTGTCGTATTCAAATATATAATTTGTTTTTGTTGCGCCTTTCATAGTGTAGAACAGTCCGGACCGGATGCCGATATGCCTGTTGAATCTGTATCCTACAGCTACTCCTGCGCGTGGACCGATTCTCATATTCAATGAGGAGGTTGAGGATACTGCTGCGCCGGCACGTATGTCCACATGGACTTGTGCTGATATTTTCAGGGCGGAAAATAATAATATTACTGCGATGATTGTTGTTTTCATACTTGATTGTTTATTTGTTTGTAAGGAATTTTCCTTTCCCGGCCGGATTGGGAATGTGACTGCAAAGTAACGGCATCTGCCTCCCGTTTTCAATACTGATTTTTCAGTATTGGGCTTTGAACGGTATGCGATTATTGTTATCTTGTCTTTAAATTTGAGGGAAATGGAAAAAGAATACAGGCAACTGATGCTTACCCAGCAATTTGATCCGGGAACATTGGACTATAGTCTGCTTGAGAGGCATATTTTGAGGTTGTCAGAGATCAGGGAACTGCAGGACATTGCAGTTAGTATCTATGATAACAACCGTTTGGAACATGTATATCTGTCTGATTATCATAGGATGCTGTTTGGAGAGAATGAATTGGAAATTCATCCTGATGACTTTGATGATGTTATGAAAAACGCCATAGCGACAGTGAACCATGTATTTCAAGGGAACCGCAATATAATGCATATAAAAGCTATACGGGAGTATAGGGTAAAGATAGGGCTGAAGTACAGGAGAGTGACAGAATCTATGCGAGTACTGGAAACAGACAGTGCCGGAAATATATGGCTGGTGATAAGTCTGCTGGAAATTTCTCCTAATCAGTCTCCTCCATTCAGTGTCAATGCCCGGATTGTGAATACCCTTTCAGGAGAGTCTTTTGCACCTTTGACAAAGTTCTATCAGGAGAAGTCTGTGCTTACTCCACGGGAAGTGGAAGTCCTTGGTTATATAGCGCGTGGGAAAATCAGCAAGGAGATATCCTGTGAGCTGGATATCAGTATAAATACTGTAAATACCATACGACAGCACATTCTGGACAAACTTAATGTTGACAATTCTTACGAAGCGGTAAGGTACGGACAGTCGCTTGGTCTTATAGAATATTGACACATGGCATTTGGTACCGCAGGACCCCTTTTGCCGTACCAAATGCAGTTATTTCGTGGTTTGGTACCGTAGGGGTAGCTTTTCCGTACAAAATCTGAGTCAACTTGTATTAGGGAAAAAGGCTGCGATGCAATGAAATACCCGAAACAGTGTTTCTCCGGTGACTTGATTTTAATCTTAAACATATTTTTTACGGGTAACCGCGCTTTAGAAGCTGTTTGGAAATTTAAAATATCTCATAAAATTTATGATGACAAAAATTCAAACAGCTTCTTATTATAAACAAAAAACGAAGGCGACCTTTGAATCGCCTTCGTTTTTTGTTTGATATTTCATCTTTTCTACCTGAAAATGGTAGCATCGCGGTCGGGTCCTACAGAAATGATCTTGATAGGAACGCCGAGATAGCTTTCCATAAAATCAATATAGTTCTTGAATTCTGCAGGCAGATCCTCTTCTTTCTGGCAGCCGGTCAGATCTGTATTCCAGCCTTTGAACTCTGTATATACAGGCTCTATTTCCGCGTATGTATCGAAAGGAACCTGGGCTGTTTCTTCTCCGTCTACCTTGTATGATGTACATACTTTGATAGTCTCGAATGAATCAAGACAGTCAGATTTCATCATTATAAGGTCAGTCACTCCGCTGAGCATTACTGCATATTTCAAAGCTACCAGGTCAAGCCATCCTGTTCTGCGAGGTCTTCCTGTTACTGCTCCGAATTCGTTTCCTATCTTTCTGAGTTTTTCTCCGGTCTCATCGAAAAGCTCTGTAGGGAAAGGTCCGCTACCTACGCGGGTGCAGTATGCTTTGAAGATACCATAAACGTGTCCTATCTGGGACGGAGCCACACCGAGACCTATGCAGGCTCCTGCGCAGGCTGTTGATGAAGATGTCACGAAAGGATATGAACCGTAGTCAATGTCAAGCATAGAACCCTGTGCTCCTTCTGCAAGGATTGATTTGGTCTTCAGTTCATTGTTGATAAAGTATTCGCAATCAACAAGCTTGAACTCTTTGAGGAAAGCTACGGCTTCCATAAATGCTGCTTCTTCAGCATCAGGATTGCATTCAAATCCCATCTGCTGCAACTGTTTCACGTGTCTGTTTTTCAGTTTTGCGTATCTTTCGCTGAAATCCGGTGCAAGAATGTCACCGACACGCAGTCCGTTGCGGCTTACCTTGTCAGTATATGTAGGTCCGATGCCTTTCAGTGTCGAACCGATTTTGCCTTTTCCCATAGCGGCCTCATTGGCTGCATCGAGAAGTCTGTGAGTAGGAAGGATAAGGTGAGCTTTTTTTGCTATCACTATTCTTTCCTGTACTGTAATGCCTGTCTTTGCGATGTTTTCGCATTCCTGACGGAATGTTATCGGGTCAAGTACGACGCCGTTTCCTACAATGTTGATGGCATCCTGTCTGAAAATTCCTGATGGAATTGACCTCAATACAAAACTTTTGCCTTCAAAATGAAGAGAGTGTCCTGCGTTGGGACCACCCTGAAATCTGGCTACAACAGGATAGCGTCCTGCTAGGACATCCTCGATTTTACCTTTGCCTTCGTCTCCCCATTGAAGGCCCAATACTACGTCTAACATTTCAAGCCGTATTTATTATAAAGTTGTTATTTAGAAGCTGTTTAAAAATTTTCAAAAATTCTTTTATGGCTCTTTTAGGTCTGTTTTCCACGACTTTTTTCAGTCAGATAACACTGTTATCTTTT
>URDD01000002.1 GCA_900546395.1 uncultured Bacteroidales bacterium
ATATGGCAGACAGGCGGAACAGGTTCGAGTATGTTTGTTTCGTGGCAATAATCGTGGCATCGCTGATTATGCTTACGGAAACTGCGTCACAAAATTTTAATGGTAAAATTTAAACAGTTTCTTACTGCTTTGGTTTCATTTTCTGCCAGTTTGCAACAGGCAATATGAAGGCTATCAACATTGCGGCAAGCCAGAAAATGGATACCGGACCGAAATCGTAGGCGGCATTGCTGATGTTTCCGGCACTTTCGGTATATCCCTGAATCAGGTATCCGCTGGCTATGTCCTGTATTCCGGCAGCTACATAGCTGGATATTCCTACTATGCCGAGAGCTGCTCCTGTAGCTTTTCGCGGTACGATGTCAACAGCCATAAGACCTGCAACTATGCAGTACAGGATACCTGTAGAAAGGCTGAACAGGGATACATAGAATATATTCATAAGGTAACTCCCTTCTGTAAACAGAAAGAGGTAAAGTGATATGAAGCTCAGTATTCCCGAAATTATTGCGGGGCGGATTCTGTCACCTTTGAAAACTTTGTCTGAAAGCCACCCTGCCATTACAGTTCCCGCTACACCGAGAGCAGCGGAGAACGCTATGATTTGTGTTGCGTTTTCAAGGGAAAATTCCTTGGACTTCTGAAGGAAAAGTACACCCCATCCGGCAACCGCGTATTTTGCTATGTATATAAATGCGCTGGATGCTGCTATAATCCAGATACCGGGATGCTTGAGTACATGTTTCTGTACTTCAGCAGTAGGCATCTTGTCTTCCTTTTTCAGTGTTTCTCCTGAGAGTGCTTGTACGGATGGAAGACCTTTGCTTTCAGGAGTATCGCTTACGAAAATCAGTATTATTGCAGCACCAAGAAAACCTCCTGCTGCAGCAAACACAAACCCGTATTGCCATCCTAAGGCGGAAACTACGACGCCTGTAATTATAAAAGACAGGAATTCACCGAGATATGGGCTGGCACTGAATATTCCGTAGTATGTTCCTCTTTTGGACAATGGAAACCATCTTGAAAGGTTTATAATACCTGGAGGAGAACCCATGGACTGCATCCATCCGTTCAGTCCCCAGAGTATGGAAAAAACTATGAACAATATCATGGATGACAATCCTGCTGTACTGTGCATAAGTCCTGCACCTCCCATAAGAAGGTTTGCAATGGCTGACAGCAGAAGCCCCGTGGCCATAAATTTCCTTATGTTGCAGTAGTCCGCTATGAAGCCGTTCATGAATTTTCCGACAGCATAGACGAACAGCAATGATGAACCTATAATTCCAAGCTGACCAGCAGTAAGTGCTTCGCTGTCAATGAGAGGCTGCTTGACTACACTCAGACTCATCCGACATACATAATATAGACTATATGCAATAGTCGCTCCCCAGAAAGATTTGGTCCTAAGGGATTTATATGTCTTTTCTATTTTGTCTTCGGAAATTTTGACCTCAGACGGCTTGCTTATTCTGTAAAATGAATACAGGCTCATTGTTCTTTTTATAAAATAGGAGACAAAGTTAGGAACTGTTTAAAAATTTTTCAAAAATTCTTTTAAAGTTCATTGCCGTCAGTGTTTGAGCCATTTTTGAAAATAATGTAAAAAATATTTCACTAAAAAGGTTAAAACGTTTCATATGAAAAGAATTATTAATTTTGCAGGATTGATTTACAGAAATTACATAATTATAACTAACGATATGAAACGATTATTAACTATCCTCGCATTGGCGGCTGCAGTAGCCACAATGTCTGATGCAGAACTTTCTGCCGCTACCCCTAAAAATGTCAAGTATGTGTTTAAGGAGGCATCTGAACTGAACCTCATAGGCAAGATATTGGATAATACATCAAATCCATACCATAGGGTAGATACTTGTAAATACAAAGGTTTCACTCCTGGAGAGAACAATCAGGTCCGTTGTTCTGCAGGTCTTGCCGTACTTTTCAAAACAAACTCATCAACTATTTCAGTAAAGCCTGACTATGGATATATGAACAGAGGAACGAACACTATGGGAGTTGCTCTCAGGGGTTACGACCTTTATATCAAGAAAGACGGCGAGTGGCTTTATGCGGCTTCCAAGGCTCCGGCAGATGGAAGAGAGGAAAATAATCTTGTGCTGATTAAGGATATGGCAGACGGCGTAAAGGAATGCATGCTTTACCTTCCTATGTATAGTGAACTTTATTCTCTTGGAATTGGTGTGGAAGAAGGTGCTGAAATTGAGTCACTTGATTCACCGTTCAGACATAGGGTAGGAATATTCGGCTCGAGTTTTACGCAAGGGATAAGTATAAGCCGTTCGGGGATGAGTTATCCTATGCAGTTTATGCGAAAGACAGGAGTGCAGATGCTTAGTCTGGGATGCAGCGGAAATTGCAAGATGCAACCGTATTTTGCAGATGTCCTGGCTGATGCCAATGTTGATGCCCTTGTTTTTGATGCTTTTTCAAATCCTGATGCGAAAATGATTGAAGAGAGACTGTTCCCGTTTATTGAGAGAGTTCAAAAGTCTCATCCTGATATCCCTCTTATATTTATGCAGACCATTTATCGTGAAAGCCGAAACTTCAATGAATCATCTGATAAATTCGAGCAGGCAAAAATGGATATGGCTGCAAAACTTATGGCTGAAGCTGTCAAAAAGTATGAAAATGTGTATTTCATTCAGACAAATACAGGTTCCAACTCAGAAGAGACTTCAGTAGATGGAACTCACCCTTCAGATATGGGGTATCTTGGTTGGGCGGAATCAATAGAAAAACCGATAATGAAAATATTGAAGAAATACGGACTTAAGTAAAAAATGTTAATCAGATTTAAGTGATTACTGTGAATTTAATGAAAAATATTTGGAGAATGATTTTAAATCGTTACCTTTGCAATGGACATCAGAATTTATTCGTGTCTATTTGTTAAGTTCGTTTTATATAGGGCCGGTTCCTTGGGGAGGGGACCGGCTTTCATATTTGTCAGGTACGAACATACTCTAACGGGAGGGTATAGGGCTCAACGGAATCGGATATAATTTGCTAAAAACGGTCGGTGTTCTATTTCGGTAGAACAGGATGACCCGCCAAAGTACATTCGGTACGGAAAAGCCCCCTCTGCGGTACCGAATGCGCTTCGCGGGTCGGTTGGTACCGCAGAGGGGGCTTTCCCGTACAAACTGGCTCATAGCAATCAGAGTCAGTTCGTTTAGATACAAAATCGGAACTGAAGTCAGGATTGGACAGTTTGATCAGTCTGATCAGTTGGAGGTGTTGAAGAATCTCCTTCGGTCTGTTCTGTCTCAGGTGTTACCGGATCACCTTCTGTAACGCAAGAAGTAAATGCAGCCGGAACTATCGTTGCCAGACCAAGTGATATTCCCACTACTCTTGTAATCTTACCTACTCTTCTGCGTGAGGCAAGCTTTTCTTCAAGATATCTCACTTCAGCTTCGCATTTAGGACATGTCCCGCTGCAGTTTCCTTTATGTCTGCATTCGGATGTTATGTATTCAATGTCATTTTCAAGTGCGATCTGTCTGCGTATCTCTCTGAGAGCCTTGCATATTTCTTTGCCTCTTTCCATAAATGATTAGTTTAAATGTTTGTTAGAAGTTGTTTAAATTTTTGTTTTATATGTCAGTCTGTTGAAATTCCTGTATCCCATTGTCTCCAGAACTGCCATGCTTGAAAGTACGTCATCCCCGTCATTGAATCCCGGTATCAGAGGCACTTTGAGAACACATGAATCTGCCTTGCCGGCTTTTGCCAGATATTCAAGATTTCCAATCACTTTTGAATTATCCGTCCCAGTATATCCTGAGTAAATGGCATTATTCATATCCTTAATGTCTATTATGAATGAATCCACGGTATCAATTACGGAATGAAGCAGTTCTGCTCTGACATTCAAGGATGTCTCCACATTTATTTTCCATTGTGGTCCGCAGATGGAGCGGAACTCATTGATAAAACGAGCATTGAGTAATGGTTCACCACCGCCGAACGTGACACCTCCTCCTGTAGCAAGGAAGTATAGTCCGTCGATTTTAACTTCATCGTAAAGTTCCTGTGCGGTATAGCGCTTATGGGAGTGCGACATAGATAAGGTCTGCGGGTTCAGACAATAACGGCAATTCAGAGGGCATAGCATAAAGACTACAAGAGTAGTCACGCCTTCTCCGTCAACACCTATTCTCAAACGCGATATTGCTGAAATATTTGCAGTCATAATTTCTGAATTTCAGCTCAAAGATGCATTAGTCCGGACGATTGTTGCATGTTCTCCCCCCCCCACAAAATTTGAACATTTTCCGGAAAACAGGAATAAGATAAATGCGATTCATATTATATTTGAAACAATTATGACATTTCAAGAATATAAATTTTTGTTTTTATGAAGAACAAGTATTTTGCTGAAGCAGTGGGTACGATGGTACTCGTGCTTATGGGCTGCGGTGCAGCTGTAATGAATGGGGGAGCTACAAGTGTGGCTGCAGTCCTTACTATTGCATTCGCTTTCGGTCTTGCAGTCATTGCAATGGCTTATGCTATCGGTCCGGTTTCAGGATGCCATATCAATCCTGCCATAACATTGGGAGTCTGGATGAGTGGCAGAATGAAAGGGAAAGAGGCTCTTGGCTATATGGGGGCGCAGGTTCTTGGTGCACTTGCAGGATCTGCAGTCATTTGGGTTCTGGTAAACAGCGGATGTGTTCCGATCGGAGCTACCACTACCGGTGCGAACAGCTTTGCAGAAGAGAATCTTATCCCTGCTTTTGTAGCAGAATTTGTATTTACATTCATTTTTGTACTTGTTGTACTTCGTACGACAGATCCTGACAAGGGTGCAGGGCAGTTTGCAGGACTTGCAATAGGCCTGACTCTCGTACTTGTACATATCGTATGTATTCCGATTACAGGAACATCTGTAAATCCTGCCCGTTCTATCGGACCAGCTCTTTTTGAGGGAGGAGCAGCACTTTCACAGCTTTGGCTTTTCATAGTCGCACCTATGGCAGGAGCGGCTCTGGCAGCATTGGCAGCAAGAAAATAGGCACCGGGACTTTGTGACAATGATGTCATTCCCTTGGCTCCGCCATTCTGAATAAGAAAGAGGCCGGGGAGCAGGACGAACAGAAAGAGAGGGGTGAACCCAAAAGTCATAAGACTTTGAGGTCACCTCTTTTTTTCTATAAGTACAATAACCAGATTTGGATGACAACGGAAAACTAAATCAGTAAAATATATGGCTATTTCTTTGAATTACATCAGAACGATTTTCTTCTATTTCCGCCTTGCATCGGTGAATTTGTTCCGGAAAATCATACTGTACGCACAGTAAATGCGGCTCAGCGGAATGAATAAGCCAAACTTCAGGAAAATAAACCGATTCAGAAGCGAAAAACTTACTGACGGCCGCTTTGAATCTATCTTTCATCAGGTTGTAGAGTTGCTTCATGATGAAGGACTGATATCTCTTGATGTTCAGTATATAGACGGGACAAAGATTGAATCTGTTGCCCATAATCTAAGGAAATATGTCGCTCAGAAAACAAAAGATAGAGATAGATATGCTCAAAGCATGGCCGGCCGCGGCCTTGTGAGCGGCTCCCTGACGACAAAGTCGGAAGGGTGGATGAAGCGAAGCGGAACTCTGGAAGAACCTTCCGACTGCGACTTCGCAATCCTTTAAAACAACGAAAGCCGACCCAAAAGGGTCGGCTCCCCATTTGCTTCTATGTTATATAAGGTAGAATTGAGGTGGCATCGTAAAACCTGTTCAGGTCATATAAAGGATATGGCTATCTCTTCTGAATATGCTGTGACTGGCGGAAGAGGCGTTCATTTGCTGCCAGATCCTGTCTTTCGGAATCTGAAACCGCAAAGTCACAGAAGCGTTCCCAAATGATTTTTACAGCAAGTTCAGATGGATGGACCATATCCTCTGCATAGAAACGGTAGTCCCGCAGTTCGTCTATAACTATTTCATATGCAGGGAAGTATTCACATGCGTCAGGATATATGCAGCATAGTTTTTCGACTGCCAGTAAAAGTGATGCCTTGCTTATCTGGTTGCCGTGCGCACCGTCTTTCAGGTGACGTATCGGACTTACTGTAAAAATAAATTTTTTGGGACAGTTATTGTCGGAGATTCCTGTTTCAACCAGTCTCTTGAGCAGACCGAATGTCAACTCTGATTCCAGAAAAACTCTTTCAAACTCATTGGCATTTCTTTTCAGACAGTTTGAAACTATCTCTCCATCAGGGAGATGCTTGAAGCACCAGCTTGTGCCGAGTGTGACAATGACTTTATTGCATTGCTTGTAAAAGTCGGCTGCCTCCATGAGCTTAATATTGGCATTTTCCAGAAAATCAGTTCTTTCTACTCTGGCGAATGAAGTATGGTGACTGAATGAACAGAACAATTCAGAGCCGCTTCCCATCTGTATTATTTCATCTTCACCAAAAGGAGAGGCGGAGCGCAGACGGGCAAATGAGTTGCATACGGAAACAGGATTATACAGGGTGCCGAAAGGGTTCAGACATATATTAAAGCCGGCGGCATACATCTTATTGCCCACATTGTCTGCGAAGCAGCTTCCGCATACCATAATCTTATCTTCGAGTGAAATACCTGTCCGGCTTTTGCCGGCATCTACTGCTGTCTGGAGTTTTATCATTTAAAAGAATCTTAAAATACATCCATAATATAAATTACACCTAAAGAGACAAGGTGGTCATTGGTGTTTGTAATTCCTAACTTTTTCCCGTCTCCTGCAGCATGTCTGTTGTAGAAGTTATAGTGTGCGAAGAGTCGGAAACCTTTGTCCTTGGTAGGCATATATTGAAGGCATCCCTGAGTGTTCCAGTTGACTCTGCATATGCCCGGGCCAACGCTCATGTATTCCTTGTAGAAACCGCCTGCTTCACCTGCTCCCTTTATGAAAACATTGAATGAAGGGCTGATGAAAAAGTGTATATATGCAACGGAAGAGAGATACTGTGTGTTTCTGGCAGTTCTGGCGATTCCATCAGCAAAATTCATTGAACTGCTTAAAATGGAACTTGCATCAAGAGCCTGTCTTGACCACATGACATCAAAATATACTCCCCATCTTTTGTTTTTCCAGGACTGGCCGAGAGAAAGAATCCACATATCCTTATTTTCTGCCTGATGACCGTAAGAAGCAGAGTATCTGAACTCCAATGATCTGTCTTTCAGGAAATTTCCATTCCAGTTGAGTGTGTATATATATGGAAATCGAGCTGATGAAACTCCATCAGGCAGACCAGCATAATAATATTCGGAGTCGCTGTTTCCTCTTATGTTGCAAATCTGGAAAACAAACTCCTGCGTCGGTGATATGCTCCAGTTTGCATTCAGCCCGAGCTGGTATGCAGACAGGCTTTTGCCGAAATCACTGAACTGTACAACATAAACTGGAGTGGCCCAGAATTCGTGACCGCCCAGTGCAAATACCTGTTTGCCTGCAGTGAAGGACACCTTTTCAGTAGGCTTCCATGTTACGAAAGCATAGTTTACGGAAGATAGAAGGTTGTCCCATGACATTGTTTTGAATGCAGTATTGAAAGACTGTCTGAACCTGTAGTAAAACTGTTTTCCGACAGTTCCTTCTATGTTCCATCTGAAATCATCGATCCTGAATCTGGAATTAACTTTTTCATTTTGCGGCATTTCAAGATTGAAGGAACCTCTCATCTGAAAGCACATGTCGCTTCTGTCAGTAAATTTTATGCGGGAAGGCGTTTCCGCTATGGAATCATTCTGCCCGTATGAATGCGGGCAGAATATTAATATAGCGGTGATTGCTGTAATTGTAGTCTTTAAGAAATTCATTTTCATTTGTTGTATTAGGCCAAATCATTGTTTGCGCGTTTACTTGCACCAGCGGTCAAGCCAGCGGAAATATTCTCTATGCCAGTAAAGTGCATTCTGAGGCTTGAGTATCCAGTGATTTTCCTCAGGAAAAACGATAAGCCTTGAAGGAACTCCCATAAGTTGGGCCGCATTGTATGCAGCCATTCCCTGCTCAAGAGGTACGCGGAAATCCATGGCACCGTGCATGACGAGAAGAGGTGTATGCCAGTCAGTGACTTTTTTATGCGGTGAATTGGCATAATGTCTTTTTGCTGCAGGAACTTCGCTCCATGGAGAGCCTCCCTGAAGTATGCCTCCAAATGTCTTTCCATCTCCTGCAGGTCCTACTGGAGCCGATGCTGTGCCTACTGAGGAGTCTATCTTACATTCTTCAAGTCCTCCGTTGTCCCAGTTAGGAAACCAAAGTTCTTCCGTAGTCATATACATATGTTCCTGGTTGAATATACCGGCGTGAGCTATGAAGGCGTCGAATACATCACCGTGTATGCCGCAGAGATTATAGACAGAATAACCTCCGTAGCTGGCTCCGCACGCTGCCATCTTGCCCGTAAACGGTTCAGCCTTTATTGATCTGGCGGCCCTGAGGTAGTCATCCATATTAAGGCCGCAGTAGTCTCCTGAAATCTGCTCTGTCCATTCCTGTCCGAAAGCAGTGGTTCCGTGTCTGTTTGGAAGTACGGTCACATATCCTTGAGATGCCATAAGACGGTAATTCCATCTGTAAGACCATCCCTGGCTGAGAGTACCCTGAGGTCCTCCAAGACAGATAAGGATTGAAGGGTATTTCTTTGTTTTGTCAAACTCAGGAGGATATACTACCCAGGTAAGCATATTTTTCCCGTCTGCAGTCCTTATATATCTGGCTTCGGTTTGAGGTTTCGCGAGCTTTGCCAGCAACTTGCTGTTTATGTCAGATATCTGTCTGATACATACTGATTTCTCTGTTACAGGGCAGTCGGCCTTTATATACTTGCTGTGCTCCAATTCGCACCCATACTCTGTTCCAGCCGCATTTGCACCCACTGTAATTTCCACCATTTCAGTAGGGAAGTCCATACTGCTGAATGTGGTAAGGAGTTTTTCCTGACCTTCTTTTTCTGCTATATGGAAAGGTGAGTTGAAGTCATACCAAAGATCTTCTCCGGTAATCCGTTCGATTCTCCAGCTGCCGTTTTCATTAAAAGCCTTGAAAACTCCCTGTATGCCTTCAGCAAGGGAAGAGAAGTATATGCTGCCGGTATTGCTGTCCCAGACAGGTGAGGTGACATTATATTTGAATCCTTTTGATATTTCAATGATTTCTCCCAATTCCGGTCTTCTTGCTGGAACTCCGTTTTCCTTGCTTTCTCTCCAGTTTACAGAAGTAACCATAAGTCTCTGCCTGTCAGCTTCATATCCGTCTCTTTCCATGCTTACCCAGCAGAGTTTGCTACCGTCAGGAGACCAGACAGGGTCAGTGTCATATCCCCCTCCGGTAGCGATATGTGTGCATGTCCCTGACTCAATATCATATAGATAAATCTCCGTGTCTGTAGAGAATGCATATCGTTTTCCAGCTACTTTCCTGCATGAATACGCAATGGACTTGCCGTCAGGACTCCATGCCAGCTGCTCTATGCCGCCGAATGGTTCTGTCGGAAGTTCATAAATCTCCTTTTCTCCTTCAAGAATATCTTTTGAATTTCCGGGTACTATGCTTCTTTCCGCATTTTTTCCGTACTTGAAATCGGCAATGAATGTATGAGGGACTTCCTTTACCCAATGATCCCAATGTCTGTACATAAGGTCGTCTGAAGAAAACGCTTCGCATTTGTCCAGGTCTCCATAAAGGTCGGATGCTTTTTTATGAGCACTCTGTACAGAGCTTATATACATTACTTTACTTTGATCGGGAGAGAGAGAGAACTGGCCGACTCCTGCAGGGATGTCAGAAATCTGTACTTTGCCTGAAAGGGAATATTCCCCGGACTTGCTGCATCTGAGCGTTGCACTCCAGACTTGTCCACCTTGGATATAGAAAATATGTCTGCCGTTGCTGCTCCAGCGCGCGTTCGAGATACTCTTTCCTTCAGAAGTTATGCGTTGCCTGCCGCTTCCGTCGGAATTGCAGATATAGAGGTTGTTGCATGAACGGTTCTCTTCAACAGAGGTGTAAGAGATTCCAAATAGAATTTTACTTCCGTCAGGCGATACCTGAGGGTCTGACATGCGGCCGAAGGCCAGCAATGCTTCGGGAGTCATTTTCCCGTCTTTGATTTCAGGGACAGATTCTCCGATAAATCCCTGTTCCGCTGTTTTTCCAGTTTTCATTTTTTCGACTAAAGGCTCTGTGAAACCTGTATATTTGTCAATGACTGCAAGGGCTACAATGACTGCAAAACCAGTGGCGGTCATTATAGAAATTGTTCTTTTTTTCTTGGTGGACTCCATTATTGTGATTTTAAATAGTTCCCATATCAGGTTTTCTGTAAATTTCTGCAGTGGATTCAGCCAATGCGGCAACCTCATTCCTCAGAGCTTCCGGCATTACGACCTCTATCCCGGGGCCCAGTCTGAGCAGTTCCATAGCAAGGCTTCTGTTAAGACTCGCGAAGATAGAAAAAGTTACTGAATTTTCCGACCTGGAAATCACTTTCTGACTGTGATGTATGGGCAAATCTTCCAAATATCTGCTTTCTTTGCATGATGCCCTGATGATGATTTTAACAGGGGCGTCATCGCTCAGATAGACTCCGAATGAATTCCTGAAGAGATCATCCACATCAAAATTTTCAGGCATATCGAAATGGGATTCCGACATTTTCATATCTATAATCCTGTCCATACCATATACCCTGATTTGTGACTTTTCATTGCACCAGGCTACAATATACCATCTTCTTGCATTTTCTTTCAATGCATATGGCTTTAATGTGTAGGCAGAAACCCCGTCATCAGAGTATTTTCTGTACCGTATTTCAATTTCACGGTTTTCCGTCATTGCTTCCATTACATGTGACAGAAATTTGTGGCCGGAAGGTATTTCTTCAACGGAAATGCGTCCGGAAAGTCTTTCTTTACCGAGCGACAACATGCTGTTGACAGTGAAAGTGTTTATCATCCAGGCAGTCGAAGCATCCGTATCCATTACATCTTCGACATATCTGATAAAATACTTTTTCGTACTTCTGTTGCACTGGATTTCTATTCCGAATACCTCCGCTATAGCATTTCTGTGGTTGTTGAACGAACTTCTGGAGTATTCCTGTCCGAAACGTCTGTCCCAGAGATTGCAAAGTTCATCAAGTGTAACTCCTCTTTCTCCGTAGCGTATGAAGGTATTTATCAGCCAGATATATTTCTGTAAAAGTTCACTTACCATTGTTTTGGGTCTTAATTTGACAGGATTTGCAACTTATACGGTGATGCTGCAGCCTTTGCGGCAGGCTGTTATGTTGTCATCAGCTTATTTTGCTGTAATCCTTTATGTTGTACTTGTCCTTTTTAAGTTCCTGCCCCAGGATTCTGTTTTCAGTTCCGGACAGTTCCGGATCTTCCGAAAGCAGTTTTTCCGCACAGGAGCGTGCAGTGTTCAGAATCAGTCCGTCTTTTGCGAGCGAAGCTATGTTCAGGTTGACAGGCAGACCGCTCTGCTGTGTGCCTTCCAGGTCTCCGGGACCTCTCATTTTCATATCTTCTTCAGCCAGTTCAAAGCCGTTTTCTGTGTTGCACATCAGTTCAATGCGGTGCTTTGAGTCCTTGCTGAGTTTGTAACCTGTCATTAGTACGCAATATGATTTCTCGGAGCCTCTTCCGACTCTTCCCCTAAGCTGGTGCAACTGGCTCAGCCCGAACCTTTCTGCGCTTTCTATCACCATTACAGAGGCATTGGGCACATCTACGCCTACTTCTATTACAGATGTTGCCACCAGTATGTCGGCCCTGCCTGCAGCAAAAGCATCCATATTGAATTTCTTTTCATCGTTTGTCTGTTTCCCGTGTACTATTGCCGTCTTGTAAGGCGGGAAAGGAAAGGCCTGAACTATCTGCTCATATCCGTTTTCGAGATTTTTATAGTCCGTCTTTTCGCTTTCGAAAATAAGGGGATAGACGACGAAAATCTGGCGTCCGAGAGCTATCTGTTCTTTCATGAAACCGAACAGTGCATTCCTTTTGCTCTCTGTTGCGTGTATTGTCTGTACCGGTTTTCTTCCAGGCGGAAGTTCATCGATGACAGACACGTCCAAGTCTCCGTAAAGAGTCATTGCAAGGGTTCTCGGTATAGGGGTTGCCGTCATCACAAGAATGTGGGGCGAGAGTCCGCAGGATGTCTTGCGCCAAAGTTTTGCTCTCTGTTCCACTCCGAAGCGGTGCTGCTCGTCCACGATTGCCAGACCGAGGTTACGGAATGTCACAGCATCTTCTATGAGTGCGTGTGTGCCTACAATTATTCCTATGGAGCCGTCCTCAAGGCCTGCATGTATTTCCCTCCGCTCGGATGTCTTGGAACTGCCTGTCAGAAGAGCCACTTTCACTTCTGTCGGAGCCAGGTATTTTGAAATGTTCTTGAAATGCTGTTGTGCAAGCACTTCCGTTGGAGCCATAATGCAGACCTGATAGCCGTTTCCTACAGCTATCAATGCCGTAAGTACTGCTACCATTGTCTTTCCGCTTCCCACATCACCCTGCAGCAGCCTGTTCATCTGCCTGCCGCTTTTCATATCGTTGCGGATTTCAGTAATTACACGCTTCTGTGCACCGGTGAGAGGAAATGGAAGAGCTTCATAGCAACGGTTGAACGCATCTCCTACTTTCGGCATTATGATTCCTACAGCATCTTTGCTGTGGCGGTATTTCTGTCTGAGCAGGGCCAGCTGAAGGAAAAACAGTTCTTCGAATTTAAGTCTGTATTTTGAACGTTCAAGAGCTTCCTGATTCTTTGGGAAATGTATGTTTCTTAGAGCAAAGTGCAGTGGAACAAGTCCTTGTTCTTTCATCAGCCATACAGGCAGCGTTTCTTCTATATCCTGCAGGCACGCATTAAGGGCGTGTTCCTGCATCTTGTTCATAGCCCTGCCTGTAATTCCTCCGTTTTTAAGCCGTTCTGTACTCGGGTAGATACCCGTCATTGCGAGAGCCATACCTTGACTGTTGTCCGCTCTGTTTGCTGATTCCGGTGTGCCGCTTTCTCCGCTTAGACTGCTCTCTGTCACATTGTCCACCTCAGGATGTACCATGTTAAGGAAGCCGTTAAAAACTGAAGCTTTGCCGAAAAAGATAAATTCCTTGCCTGGTTCGAGCTTACTGTACATCCACTTGATACCTTTGAAAAATACCAGTCCCATCCTTCCGGTCTCGTCGCCTACGATAACTTTCATTCTTTTTATGGTATTGAACTTCAGCGGCTCATCTTTTGGGGATATCTGTTTCCGGGTCGGCGCTCCAGTGATTGTCTCAGGATATCCGTTTCCCGTATGGTCAGAAACTCCGGCAGTTTCCATTATAGATGTACCATCGGCAGTTTCCCTGATAATATTACCGTTATTCGCTGTAAGTTCCTTTATCAGGACCTTGGCTCTTATCTGTATGTAGGCCATCTCGGGTCTGACCATATTAATGCTGACAATCGAACTTCTGTCAATATACCTGAACGGGTAGAATTTTATAAGGTCGCCGAATGTATTTATATTAAGTTCCTTGCGCAGGAGTTCAGCTTTTTTGGGGCCGACTCCCGGCAAATACTGGATGTCAGTTTCAGTCTGTTTCCTTCCCATGGTACAGAAAGTTCAATTATCTCCAACAACAATTCTTTCACAAAAACCTCTCGCAAATGCGAAAGATAGATTCAACAAAAATAACGAATTTGGTGTTATTTTGAAATTCTCCGGCTGATTTTGTTTCCTGGAGAGGCCTATATCACGGACAAGTGTCGTTTTTTTATCCAATGTTCGCAAAAACGAATGTTTTTCTGTAAGTTTGTGCTTCAAATATAATTTTAAAGATTGATATGGCACGGAAACTTACTGTGGGAATTACCCAGGGAGATGGAAACGGGATAGGTTATGAGGTGATTATCAAGGCTTTCGCGGATGAGAGAATGCTTGATGTATGTACTCCCGTAGTCTATGGTTCTTCAAAGATATTCGGCTTTTACAAGAAGCAGATCCACAATATAGAACAGATAAATACAAACGTAATCAATTCTGCAGCCGAGGCCCATCCTAAAAGGGTCAACATTATAAACTGTCTTCCGGACAATGTTTTTGTCGAGCCTGGACAGCCTACTCCGGAGTCTGCAAAATCGGCTATGACGGCGCTTGAGCGGGCTGTGGAGGATTTGAAGGCAGGTAATATTGATGCACTTGTTACTGCCCCTATCAACAAAAGGGCGATGGTAAACGAGGGCTTCGGATATACCGGGCATACAGAATATCTCGAAAAAGAATTCGGAGTAGATGAGGTGCTGATGATTATGGTATGTGATCAGTTGAAAGTCGGAGTCGTTACAGGTCATATTCCGTTGAAGGAAGTGCCAGGCAAGCTTTCTGTTGATCTTATATTAAGAAAACTCAGATTGATGAAGACATCCCTGCAGCGGGATTTCGGAATCCACGCACCGAAGATTGCGGTTTTGGGACTGAATCCTCACTGTGGTGACGGTGGGCTGCTGGGAGATGAAGAGCAGTCTATCATCCTTCCGGCAGTAAAGGCCGCCTGTGATGAAGGGATAATGGCTTTCGGACCATATTCTCCTGACGGATTCTTCGGACTCGGCAATTATGGAAAATATGATGCCGTACTGGCGATGTATCACGACCAGGGACTGATTCCGTTCAAGGCTCTGGCTTTTGAACTGGGAGTGAATTACACCGCAGGCCTTCCAATCGTGCGTACTTCCCCTGATCACGGGACTGCTTACGAGATGGCAGGAAGGGATTTGGCAGATCCGAGGTCTATGATTTCGGCAATATATGCTGCTGTGGATATATGCTCTCACAGGGAAGCATACGATGAATTGATTGAAGGAAGAATGAAGATACAGGCTCCATCCACTGAAATCAAACCAAACAAGAGCGGCAATATTATAGAATAGATGGAAAGACCTCCTATTTATTTATACACGGACGGTGCGTCAAGCGGAAACCCGGGACCGGGAGGTTATGGTGTCGTGTTAAAGTGCGGATCATACGAAATGGAGCTTTCAGGCGGATTCGCGAGGACAACCAACAACCGGATGGAACTTCTGGCTGTAATAAAAGGCCTTGAAGCCATAAAGTGGAAAAATGCAGAGGTACATGTAGTGAGTGATTCGTCATATGTGGTGAATGCCATAAACAAAGGCTGGCTTTTCAACTGGGAAAGCAAAGGTTTTGCAAAGGCTAAAAATCCGGACTTGTGGCAGAGGCTTCTTCCGCTTTACCGCTCTCACCGTGTAACTTTTCACTGGATAAAAGGACATGCAGGTCATCCGGAAAATGAAAGGTGCGATGCTCTTGCCGTGGCGGCAGGATCCGGATGCGTTTCCAAAGGAGTGACATTGCCGGAAGATACAGGATATACTGAATAATCTTCAGTCATCAGGTATCCTCTTCCGGTCGGAAACGGAAGGAACAGGCCTGAACGATTTAAATGAAAATAAAGCATATACAATGAAACCCAAGACAGAAAACTCTCCTATGATATCGGTAATAGTACCTGTATATAATTCTGAAAAGACCCTGAAAAGATGTGTGGACAGTATCCTGTCACAGTCATTCAGAGATTTTGAATTGATACTGGTTGATGACGGAAGTTGTGACTCTTCTTCCGATATGGCAGAGAATTACAGACTTGAAGATTCCAGAGTAAAGGTATATCACCAGCCGAATAAAGGCGTTTCTGCTGCCAGAAATCTTGGGCTCAGTCACGCTGCCGGGGAGTTTGTGGCATTCTGTGACAGTGATGACAGAGTGGGGAAGGACTGGCTCTCATGTATGTTTTCAGAAATTGGAAAGACCGATATGGTTGTCTGCGGATATAATATTTACAGACTTGACGTGTCATCTGATCCGATTCCCGTAAAGGAGACATTGGGTTCTGTCCAGATGTTTTCCCGCGCCGACAGGATTCTTGAGACTCTTCTGAAAGCGAAGCTGCTGCAGTTTGTGTGGAACAAGCTTTTCAGGCGCTCGATAATAGAAAAATACGGACTCCGTTTCAATGAATCTTTCTCAGTTTTTGAAGACGAGTACTTTGTGCTGGGATATCTGGTACATGCTGTAGATGTAATATGTGTCCCTCATTGCGGGTATGATTATTTTTTACCGGCAGACTTTTATACAAAGTATGATTTTGGAATAGACGCATTCCAGGAAGTGGTGAATCTTATATACAGGATAGTTGCAGAGGTTCCGGGAAGAGTCCGGCTGCCGTCCATAGTATATTGGTATAAAGTAGCTTTGGGCCGCTATGCTGCATCGCATTCTTTTGAGCAGACCCGTGGAAGAATAGAGTTTGCGCGGAAACTTGCAGACAATTTTCATGACGGTCCTTTCAATCATTTGCTGCTCAGGGTTCTTCCTTCAAGATGCGTGTATGATATCCTGAAGAAGAAAACCAGATAATGTCGGAAATTTCAAAGATCAATAACAGACGTATTGCCAGGAATACCGTATTCCTGTATGTCAGGATGATTCTCATCCTGTTGGTTACCCTTTATACTTCAAGAGTAGTTCTTGCAGTCTTGGGAGTTGAGGATTACGGAATCTATAATGTTGTGGGAGGAGTTGTGGCCATGTTTGCCTTTTTGTCAAACAGTATGGCTACTGCCACCCAGCGTTTTCTTACTTTTGAGTTAGGCCGGGGGGATGCTGAAAGGCTGAGAAAGGTCTTTTCGGCAGCAGTCCATATACATTTGGCAATAGCTGTGGCAGTGGTATTGCTTGCAGAGACAGCCGGGCTATGGCTTCTTGAAGAAAAACTGGTTATTTCGCCGGAGAGGATGAATGCTGCAAGGTGGGTATATCAGTTTTCCGTGGCAGCTTTCTTTGTAAATGTGATACAGGTTCCTTACAATGCAGTTATTATCGCTCATGAAAAAATGAGCGTGTATGCCTATGTAAGTGTTGCAGAGGTGGTCGCCAAACTGGTCCTGGTCTTTGGACTTACAGTTGTCCCGTTTGACAAACTGGTGGCTTACGGGGCATTTATGCTCTCACTTCAGGTGACAGTAAGAGTTTTTTATCAGATATGGTGTTCCCGGAGATACGAGGAGTGTAAGATAGCTCCTGTAGGTGACAGGAGCCTATATAGGGAAATGTCAGTATTTGCTTCCTGGAATATTTTCGGCAGTCTTGCCTGGGTTATGAAGGACCAGGGACTGAATGTGGTGCTGAATCTGTTTTTCGGTACTGCTGTAAATGCAGCAAGAGGAGTTGCGGCGCAGGTCTCCACTTCTGTCTATGGCTTTGTTTCCAACTTCCAGCTTGCGATGTACCCGCAGATTACGAAGAACTATGCGCAAGGCGAAATAAGGGAAATGGAAAATCTGGTTTTCCGCGGACTTAAATTTTCATTTCTCCTGCTATTTTTCATAGCCTTGCCCCTTCTGCTTAATGTAGATGCCGTACTCTCAGTATGGCTTAAAGACGTACCTGACCATACTTCGGCATTTATTGTCCTGATTATAGCAGATACTTTGACAGGGACCCTTTTCGGCAGTCCTCTTATGACGTCAATCGCTGCAACAGGGAGGATAAAGTCCTATCAGATGGTAGTCAGCGGAATCATCCTGATGGTAATACCGGCTTCATACCTTCTTCTGAAGGCAGGATTTCAGCCTGAGTCTGTATTTTGTGCTGCAATATTGTTTACTCTGCTTTCAGGTGTGGCACGTTTTCTTTTTGCACGCAGTCAGATAGGCTTTTCTTTAAGACGTTATCTTAAGGAAGTCATTCTTAGAGTCTTGGGATTACTTGTACTTTCACTTCCATTACCTCTCGCATTAAGGTATCTCGTCTTTGAAGAAGACAGTGTATTGAGTTTTTTCATGCTTTGTGCAGTATCTGTGCTCTGTGTAGCTGCATCTGCCTGGGCTGTATTGCTTGATAGCGGAGAAAGAAGCGGAGTCAGGAAAATGTGCTGGAGTCGGGTAGAACGTATATTCAAGAGAAAGGAGGTCTGATATGGAAAAAGTATGTCCTGAAAGCATTTGTACGGGCTGCTCTTTGTGTGAAGCGGTATGCCCTAAGCAATGCATATCCATGAGAGAGGGGAAATTGGGACATTTGTTTCCTCATATTGATAAGGAAAAGTGTATAGACTGCGGACTTTGCTCCCGATCTTGCCCTGCAAGGACCGGGATTCAGACAGTATGTCCTGGAAAAGCATATGCAGCCTGGGCCGGTGACAGTGAAGAATACAAGTCCAGCACCTCAGGAGGGGCCGCTTCTGTGCTTGCCCGTCATTTTGTCCGTGAAAAAGGGGTAGTTTATGGCTGTACATCCGTGTCTGATTCCAGTGACGGATGGAAAGGAATAAGACATGTAAGAGTAGATAAGGAAGCGGATATTGAATCACTTAAAGGATCCAAATATGTCCAGAGTTCAATGAAAGGTATCTTCGCAAGCCTCAAGAAAGACATCAGCGACGGAAAGAAGGTGCTTTTTATAGGAACTCCTTGCCAGGTAGCGGCAGTAAGAAAATTTTTCCGCACCGCTCCTCCGGGACTTTTTACAGTAGATATTGTATGTCATGGCGTTCCTGCTGAGGCGCTTTTCAGGAAATATATGAAAGACAGCCTCCATATTGACAGCCGCGCTATAGGCAGTATTACATTCAGGCCTGGAGGTCGTTTCCAGATAGAAATCACAGATCGGAAAGGAGGCCTTCTCTATACGCATAAGCCGGTTTCCGCATACAGGTCAGAAGATATTTTCTACAGTATGTTCATGGACGGGTTTACATACAGGGATTCCTGCTATAAATGCCGCTTTGCCGGCCTCCCCAGAGTCTCTGATATGACAGTAGGGGATTTCTGGGGACTGGGAAAAGACGTGCCTGAGCATCCGTACGGGGTCTCTTTGGTCTTGCCGGTGACAGAAAAAGGACAGTATCTTTCCGGTATTCTGGAGGACGGAATGGCGATGTATGAAAGGCCTGTCAGAGAAGCTGTCTCAGGAAATGAACAGCTCCGTCACCCCAAACACAAAAGTCTTAGGATTAAACTGTTCCGTGCTCTGGCCCCTTATTTTGGGATAGGAGTTTACCGTGCACTTATACTTGACTGGCTGGTTTTGAAACGATTTGGGAAAAGACAATGAAAGTAGGCATCATTACATTCCATGCGGCCCTGAATTACGGGTCGGCTCTGCAGGCTTATGCCTTGCAGGAATATCTTGTGTCGCTGGGGCATGAAACTGAAATCATTGATTTCAGAAGTGCAGCCCAGAGGCGTCTGTACCCGACCCCTGTCTGTTTCAATTCGGTGTATAATGCCAAGCATTCGCTTCGCAGACTGTTGTCAGACTGGGGGGAGATAGCTTCTATGAGAGAAAAACGCCGTGGGTTCGATTCTTTCCTTTCATCGTATCTCAGGCTTACACCGAAGACTTATCATAATGAATCCCAGCTTCATAATGAAGACTGGTCTTCTTTTGATGCGATAGTTGCAGGGAGTGACCAGATATGGAACCTTGCCGCCATAGACAGTTCTCTTGCGTACTTTATTGATTTTGCAGATGATATCATAAAAATATCCTATGCCCCTTCTTTAGGGCCGGATTCGGAAAGAGCCCTTAGTGCAGGACGGTACGGGACATCCTCAGAAGTGCAGAGACTGCTGTCTGGTTTCAAAGCTGTTTCCGTAAGGGAGCAGGGAAGTGCGGATGCTCTTGTCTCCGGAGGTTTCCTTCCTTATGTGCCGGAAATCCTTCCTGATCCTGTCCTTCTGCACGATGCAGGTTTTTATAGGGAAGCGGCAGGCTCTTCAGGAGATTTGACCCCTGACAAAGCCCCTGCGGGAAACTATGTGCTGTTTTATTCGCCCGGCAGGAAGAACAGTGCTGCAGAGATGCTTGCGGATGCCGCTGCTTCAGGGATGCTTTCAGATGGGGCATCATCAGTATTGCCGCAGGAGAAAAGAAAAATTATACTGAAAGTCTCTGATGGAGCTCTCGCTGGTAAATCTGTCGCTTTCAGGGCCGGACTTAATGAAAGGGCAGGAACTTATAAAGGAGAAGATGGGATGCTTGAGATTCCGTGCGGGCCGGCAGGATTTATAAGTCTTATAGAAGGTGCCTCATGTACAGTAGGCACATCTTTTCATCTTATGGTTTTTTCTATGCTTTTCGGGAAGGATTTCTGGTGCCCTGACGCTGCTTCCGACAGTAGGAAAGTAGAACTGCTTAATGCGGCAGGCCTGCCTTCCGACAGGACTTTCTTTCCATTCAGTGACCCTTCTGTCCACAAGACCGTAATGACGGTGCTGTCTGATTTGAGACAAAAATCTGAGATTTTCCTGACTGAAGTTTTGAAGATTTGTCAATAATTTCTATTTTTGCGCCCGAGTTTTGAAGGTTTGTCAAAATTTCTCATAATTTATGCTGATCAGGAGCATTTTGTAATTTGTTGGAGCATGTGTCCTACTAAAAAAGAGAAGTATGGAATTGCGTGAAGAAGTGTTGAATGATTTGAAATATTCGCAGGAGCATCTGGCTTGTGAATGTTATATGTCAAAGGAAGATTCCGTTTGGGGAAATATTGCAGCAGAGCCGGGTGAATATGTCATAAGGGAACCACTGAAGAGGAATGCACTGGTGTTCATAATGTCCGGTACAATGGAAGTTTCTACTGCCGGAACAGTATGCAGAAAAGTTGGGGGGGGCAGTATGTTTCTTCTATCTGCAGGAGATCACTTCCACGGAAGGGCCATAGAGAAGGCAAACCTGATGTATTGTGCTTTCAATAATGACCTTTCCCTTTGCAACCGTTTTTCGATAGAGCACCTTAAAGATTACAGGCATATTTCGTCTCAAGGGGCATCGCAAGGGGATTTTATCTTGCCGATTCACAGATTTATCTTCAAAGAGCTTTGTCTTATTCAGGATATAATGAATTCCGGTCTTGCCTGCAGTCACTTCCAGCATTTGAAAAAAGACCTTATTTTCATAGAACTGCGCGGCTTTTATGAAAAAGAGGAACTCGCAAGACTGTTTGCGCCGATACTTGGAAATACTGATGATTTCAAGGACAGGGTGTTGCATGCATATCCTCATGTAAAGACAGCAAAGGAACTGACAGATATGTTGAATATGTCACAGACAGCATTTAACCGCAAATTCCGCGACGTTTTCGGCGTTTCTGTCCGCCAGTGGCTCATCTCAAAAAAGAAGGAAAAACTGATAAGGGATATCCTGATGAGTGATATGACAATGGCGGAACTTTCGGAAAAATACGATTTCTCAGACAATTATATAAGTACTTTTTGCAGAAAGCATTTTGGCATGCCTCCTACGGAGCTGCGTATGCAATACAAGAGATAATGCCGTAAGGCATGTACTGTAAATGTGTTCACTTTTGTAGATTTTAGGTTAGTTTTTATAGGAACTGTCAGAATTATTACGTTTAACTTTGCAGTCGGTTTCTAACTCAATCTGATAAATATTTCAGTGTGCTATTCTGATGCAAGTCAAGATATGCTTGGTATTTGTTATCCTGATGTAAATCAGGGTATTGGGTATTGTGTGAAAATTTTAAATCAAATAGTACAAATGACGTCGGTTAAAAGAATAGTCATATTTCTCTTGCCTTTTCTGGCAGTTTTGCCACTGTCGTTGAAGGCTCAGAATGTCGCTGTTAAGACCAATGCTCTCTATTGGCTTGCAACTACCCCGAATTTAGGTTTGGAGGTGGCTCTCAGTCCGAAAGTGACTCTCGATCTCTCAGGAGCTTACAACCCCTGGACATTTAAAAATGATAAGAAAATGAGGTTCTGGCTGGCCCAGCCTGAGGTAAAATACTGGTTCTGTGAAAAATTTGAAGGTCATTTTATCGGAGCACATATCCACGGCGCGCAATTTTTCGGAGGTTTCAGGGACAGACGCTTTGACGGATATCTTGCAGGTGGCGGTATATCATACGGATATGACTGGATTCTTTCGCCTCACTGGAATCTCGAAGCGGAAATAGGTCTTGGCTATGCCAGGCTGTGGTATAAGGACAGTCCCAGGATTCCATGTATGAAATGCTATGAAAACAGGCATCTGGACTATGTAGGTCCGACCAAAGCGGCCATATCTTTCATTTATATTTTTTAATCGGGAAACAATGATCAGAAGAAATCAATTATATGCAGCTGTATCGGCTATGCTGGCTTTGGCGTTTATATCCGGATGCGGAGCAAGCCGGAAGGCAAGTAAAGTCATAACCGTGGCTCCAGTCAGGCAGGTCCTGTCTCAGGACAGTACAGACAAAGTCTCATTGAATCTTGTGTTTCATGTGCCGGAAAAATACTTTGGTACGCGCAGCAGACTGGTTATCCTGCCTCAGCTCATGGTAGGTGATACAGTGAAGGACAAGTATTCTCCGATAGTCCTTGATGCACCTATATATAATAAGAAAAAAGAGCGTCTTGAGGTGCTGGAGGAATATCATGACCCTTATTCAGAAAGTGCGGTGGCTTTCAAAAAGCCTTCAAGGGCATTCAATTTACCGTACAGTGAGTCTGTAAGTCTTCCTGAAGGGGTTGACAATGCGAGAATTGCAGGTGTTGTTACCACCGACGGATGTGGAAGGTGCGCAAATATTGACACTGTCGATATGGCATCCATAGCAAATCCTGTAACATTGATAGATGTTAAAAAATCACTTGAACTTTCGTGGATAGAGCCTGAGTTTGTTATCCGTCCTAAAATTATGGAGGGGAAAGGAGTTGCAAATCTTCAGTTTGTCATAAACAAGTTTGATATTAATCTTGGGTTGGGCAACAACAGAGTTGAGCTGGAAGGTATGGTCAGCAAGCTTTCTCCGATTCTGGAAGATACACTCGCGACTCTCACTTCGCTTGGAATTTACGGCATGGCTTCTGCCGACGGATCCCTGCCGTTCAATACTGCTCTTGCTCGAAACAGAGCAGGCTCTGCAAAGAAAAGGCTTGTAGAGACACTTGATATAAATCCTGAAACCCAGCGCATAATTACTGTCGGCTCGCGTCCTGAAGGTTGGCTGCCAGTGCTGGCGGCAATGACGGCAGACGGAAATCCTGATTCTCTGGCTGTAAGAAATATTTTGGACCGATATGCTGAATATGACGATGATGTGCAGGAGAGACATATCCGTCGCCTTCCTTGCTGGGGACAGATAAGGGAGAAGTACCTTCAGAAAGACCGTAAGGTAGAATATGTATTTACCTATACGATAAGGAGTTTTACCACTGATGAGGAACTTCTGGAGATGTATGGGAAGCGCCCTGATGCCTTCAATGAAGACGAACTGCTGAGAGTGGCTGTTCTTGCCGCTACGCCTGAAGAGAAAAAATCCGTTTATGAGACTATCCTTAAATATTTCCCTCAGTCGCAGGTAGCTGCCAATAACCTGGCAGTGCTTTATATGCGTGGCGGCGATGAGGATAAGGCAAGAGAAATACTTTCTTCATTGGAAGAGTATTCTGAAGAGACTCTTAATACCCTTGCCGCAAGCTATGTATATTCAGGCGACTATGAGCGTGCTATAGAACTTCTCCAGGATGTGGAGCTGCCAGAGGCCCGCTACAACCTCGGACTTCTCAAAGCCCGTCAGCGCAGATTACAGGAGGCATACGAACTCCTGCTGCCTTTCGGAGATGTGAACAGCGCTGTGTGTGCTCTCAGCATAAACAGAAACGCAGAGGCCTGGAATATTATGGATAGCTGTGATGACATGCGTCCTGTAGCGGAATATGTGCGTTCTATGGCAGCGGCACGTCTGGATGAGGCCAGCGCTTTCTTCATGCACATAGAAAAGGCTTGTGTTGACAGCAAACTGCGGGAACGTGCCCAGACAGAGCCTGATTTTGATAAGTACAGGTCTGGAGAACGGTTCGTCAACGCATTTAACCACTAAACAGGAGTGATGATGGAGATAAGAAACAGCATATATTTTCCGCTTGTCTGCGCTTTGGCGCTTTCAGCAAGTTCCTGTATCAGAGATGAGATATTGCCTTGTCCTCCTCTGTCGGTCAGGGTGGAGGTGACGGACAAGAATTATTTCAATGTCCATGAAACAGCTCTTGAAGAGCCTGTGGATGAGAATCTTCCTTTTGCAGGATATATCTCATCTCTGCGCTATACCTTGAAAAATATAGCTACTGGGGACGTCGTGGAGCGGAAGGATGTCAGGAATTTCACTTCCAGTGAAAAATTGTTCCGGATTGACTTCTGTGATACACTTCCTCACGGGACATACGTACTGACAGTCTTTGCAGACGGACGGACAGAAAAGCCTCTTATGTTTGATGAAACAGGCGAAAACCTGAAACTTCATCCTGACAGTTCCGAGGGCGGTGATACATATCTTACCACAGATACTCTGGTATATGATGCCTGGAGTTACGACTATGCTGTCGGGCTGGAAAGGGTCAAGGGGAAGCTTCTTGTGCTTATGGAAAACCTTCCGTCAGACTGTGCCGTGGCTGATCACTCTGTAAAGGGCCTTTATGACCATGTCACTCCTTCGTTTATTTATAAGGGTCAGTCAGCGGTAATGAAATCCTTATCTGTATCAGAGCAGGATCATGCCAGTGTCCTTTCTGGTACTTTGCTTTCTCCTTCTGCCGGTGGCGGTGAGTCAGTATTTTCACTTTCCCTGAAGGACAATGCCGGTTCTGTATTGCCGGGACCTCATGATTCAGCTGTCAAAGTAAGTATAAGACGCAATGAACTGACTCTTCTGCGCTATTCATACGGCTCCGGTGGAAAGCTTGTCATCAGCCTGTATGTCAACGACCATTGGGAGGTCGTACATGGAATGGAAATAGATTGATTTATAATAATTTATTACAGTAATATTGTTTTTTAATGTTTAACTAAACAAACAAGTAAGATGAAAAAAAGTAATCTTTTTTGGGCAATGGCTGCCGGTGTATTGGCATTCAGCGCCTGCAGTAAGACAGAAAGCGGTATTGTACCGGAGAGTGACGGAGCAGCACAGCAGATTGTGCTCCAGGTAGCAAACGGTGGCGACCTTACCACCCGTGCCGGCCGTCCTATGTACGGCAGTGAAGCAAAGCAGACTATTGAGAATGTGAAACTCATCATCTGTGATGCTTCAAATCAGGTAGTATATGCTGAAGATATTGCAAGCTGGAACACAGATCAGGTTTCAACTCCATATAGTACCGGTGGACACGGAAGAGAGAAAGTCGTAGAACTCAAAGGTGAAAACAAATTGCCAGGAGATGCAACCTATACAGTGTATGCCATCGGTTATCACTCAAGTTCAGACTATACAAACATCAATGATGCTGTCGTAAATATCCGGAAAGGTGGCACATTCAATGAGAATGTGAAACTTACTCTTAATCAGGCTGCCGGAAATAAAATCGGTGAGGAGATTTTTGCAGGTTCTGTTAAAATCACAACCAAAACAGGCAAAGGTTTCAAGACACCTGTTGTCCTTAACCGTCAGGTAGCAGGTGTTTTCGGATATGTTCATGAAATTCCGTTCTTTGAAGGCGCAACTAACCTGAAGCTCGTAGCTTCCGCAAGAAATACCGGACTCGTTCTCGGACATTTTGCAAATGAGCAGATTGCAACCAATGGTGGTGCAGCAAATGTGAATTATGTTATCAACGGAGAAACTCCTGCTGATGATAAAGTTCTTTTTGATATCAAACTGTCAGACTGGTTTTCAGAGATTAAGGCTGGTGAAAACGGAATGATTGATACTGTCGGTACCTGGAAAAACCCTTACGCTGCAGAAGCAAACTTCAAGAGAGGTTCCGTATTCGGAGGTAATTTCGTGATTCCTTTCGCAAAGGCTTCCGGCAATACTCTTGTACTCCAGCTTACAAAGGGGACTGAAGTGTTGAGAGAGTGGATTGTAAAACTTCCTGCTGGAGACGAGCAGCTTAAAGAGCACGATTTGTTGACTTGGAAAACTGACAACTTTGCATCATCAAAGAATACTGACGTTAGCAAGGTATATAACATCGTACGCAACCACCTTTATGGAATCGGTACAAGAAATGAGGATAAGCCAGTAGATCCTGACAAGCCAAATCCGGAACCAACTGATCCTGACGAGCCGGAGTCACTTAACAACAAGCATGAACTTGTACTCCAGGTTAATGACAACTGGGAGGTTATCCACAAGATGGAACTTGAATAAAGATTTTTAAAGCCTTGTTTTCAAGGTAATATGTTCTTGGGGTGGCAGGAGTCGCCTGCCGCCCTGTTTTTAAATGCTGCCAGAACAGCATTTTTTTACTGATAATCAGCCTCGGTCAAAATCAGAAATATGAAAAGATATTCATCACGACTTCAGTATCTCGTAAATAATTTGTATAAGGTATGTGCAGGGACATCATTTCTCTGGGCGCTTCTCTTTTCCTCTTGTGTGGGAGAAGAAATGCTTGAGCCTGTCCATGAGCCTGAAGCTCCTACCAGAGCTACATTGACTGTCGAGAAACCAGGAGGTCTGATCCAGCAGGCTGACGGTACCTGGAAAGCGGAGAACTGCCGCGTGCCTCTCGTGGGTTCCGGGTGCATAGTGAACGATATTTTCAAACAGGTGGATGTAATATCCGGCGGTTCTGAAAAAATCGGAAATATTACAGACCTTGACCTTAAGAATCATTACACCGTTCCTGTGGCGGTGGAGGCCAAGCTTATCTACACTCCTATCACTTCTGTAAAGGATCTTCACAGGGTGTATGACAAGGGTCAGAAAGTCGGATTTGTCTATAAGGACAACAGCGAAGGAGGTGCAAGTCTTCTTGACGTAAAATTGCTTAAAGGACTGACCCTCACTACATATTTAAAAGGCGTAAGACAGGAAAGTTCAATATCGGACACAGGCTCAAGTGTCCTCACTCTTGACTTGCTCTCTCTTAACAGTAACAGCAATATTGAAAACAGGGTAATATCCTTTGATGCAACCAGGCCTTTCGATGAAGTAGTGCTTGGAATCACAGGTGTGGACTTAACGGCATTGACCAACATTTCATTGTCAGTGAAATATGCTTTTGTGGGAGAAAACCCTGAAATCAGAGCTACATCAGAGGCGGACTTCAAATACTTCTGGACCGGAGGTTCTCCTGTTGTGGCAGATAATAATATTGCAGGAGAAAACAATATAACAGATAGCGACCCTACAAATTCAGCTCTGTTTACATCAGAAATCGGTTTTGCTTCTTATGCAATTGTCAATCTGAAGAAAGAAATGCCGGTAGGGTCAGAAGTCGGTTTTTGTTACAAAGTAGGAAAACTCATTGACTTGAGTGTCTTTGGTACGGATAATCCTAAACTTACCACATACAGCAGTAATGGAAAAGAACTTGAATCATCGGAGCCGGCAAAGTCACTTTTAAGTTTGGGTCTGATAGGTGGGAATGGAGAAAAGATATTTACCAACATAGAAATAAAAGAACCGTGCAGTCAAATAGAATTTCAGCATCCGCGAAAACTTCTTGATTTAGGAGGTATGTCTGTTTTCTATGCCTACGTCCGTGAGGGTGTGAAACTTGATCCGGCAAACGAGTTTACATTCGGAAACGACACCACTTACAGCAATTCATACAGGCTTCCGAAATCTGAAAAAGGCACAGTACAATATCAGGTATTGTACTCTCCTTATGGAAGCAATCCTGCAGTGTCGCAGTTGGGCGGAACACAGATGCTTGACGGCATGACACACGACGGAGCCTACCGTATCCAGGCTCTCTATACCAGCAATACAGACGGCCGGCAGGTGAGCCATATTGCTACTATATATAGAAAATCAGAGTCCCGCAAAGAGGGAAACATATATATAACGGCACGTTCTCATGGGGCATACGCCGCTGAACCTATAGGATGGCACGGCTCGCTGCTGAGTCTGTTCAAAGGCAGCAACAATCTCAATAATGTGGTTGACAACCAGTTGGACAATTATGCCGTCGCATATAATCTTTTATCTCTTCTTGAATGGTCGCCGGTCGCATCATTCAAGTTAAATACTCCGGTAGGTGGTGACGGTGAGGTCAGGACAGGCTTTGTCGTCAAGAGCAATACACATCTTCTTGACCTGACGGCTCTCAGCTATTTCAAGATAAAACTATATAGCGGAAGCTCCCTGGTCTACGAATCCGCTTCGTCAGGAAACTCTACCGTAAAGCTCGGGCTTTTGGGCTATGACCGCAGCAAGGTCCGCCTGAGCGCACTTACTGACCAGTCGTTTGACCGAATGGAACTTTGGGCAAAAGGGGCAGCTACTCTTATGGAAAGCATCCGTATATACAATGTCTTCTACGAAGACAGTGCCTGTGATGCCACTTCGGAAGTGGGCGGCGGATTTGAACTGATGACCAATATCAAGGACAATCTGATTATTGATTACGAGAACACCAAACTTGCCGGTCTTCTGGCGGTAGGACAGAAGGCAACTGAACTTGGCAATATGCTGGACGGAAGCATCCGTTCCGGAACGCTTCTGCAGTCAACCGCTGATATCGGGTCAGTCAAGATTTCTCTTTCTTTTGACAAGCGTCCGGCCGGACAGCCTGTAGGAATAATATTGGGAGAAATGCCGAATCTTCTGAATGTAAATTTGGTGAAAATAGGTAATCTTAAGGTCTTCAGCGGAGACAATCCAGAGCCTGTCGCATCTACCAAAAAACTGGAAGATTTGAAGATTTTGGGAGCGGACCTGATTTCCCATGGCGGCCGCACTTATATGGAGGTGACTCCTGATACGGAATACGACAGGGTGGAATTTGCCTTTGGAGGTGTGGAGCTTTTGTCAAACTCCAAGGTATGCGGAGTATATTGCCGCAATGTTGAAAATGACAGGGGAGCAGGAGACGGCCAGCTGACGGTCAATGACGGCACTTACCGTACCTGTTTCGGCTCTCCTTTGAAAATAAGTTACAAATCCACTTCGCTGGCATCAGGAACCAAGCTCAGTCTTTATTGTGAGGACATAGCTGACAATACTGTTTTCCATCGTGTGGAGGCTGCTCTTGATGATACGGAGAAGGCAGTAGTGATTCCGGCCGGGGCTTTGCCGGTGGGCAGATATAATGTGAAAATATACAGTATGGAAGGAGTTCCTCTCAGCGGAAAGTCCAATATTGTTGCCATAATACATCCGAGACTTACCCAGTGGAAGACTTCTGCCGCCACTAAAGACTGGAATGAGTGGAACAACTGGAGTGAAGGCAGTCCGTGGAAGTGTACTGACGTGATAATCCCTTCAGGTGCAGCCATATATCCTGAACTGTCAGGAACAGAGAACTTCTGCCGTAACATTTATTTCAAGAGCGGGGCAGAGGTCGTAGGTACTTCTCATCTCACATATGGAGGAAAGGCTTTTGTAGATATGGCTCTCCAAGGCGGACGTAACTATATGATTTCTGCTCCTCTGCAGGAAACATTTACCGGAGACATGTTTATCAATCCTGTCGGCAGCAATCTTGCTTTCACTCCTTTTGACAGCAAGAACTATCCTGAGATGCGTCATTCGCCTGTAGTCTATCAGCGTTTCTGGAGCCGTGAAGCCACTGAAAAAATCGTAGGGCAGGACGGTGCTCTGGCAGGAGTGGAAGTAGGTGCGGCCCAGTGGTCTCAGGAGTTCAATGCAGTGGCTGCGGAATATGATTATGCCCAGGGATTTTCACTCAGGGCAGGAGATGCCAATGATTTCAGAGGATATACTTTCTGTTTCCCTAAAGTACATACAGGGTATCATTACTGGACGCCGGAAGGAGTCATGACCGGACATAGAGACACGGTAGCAAGGACGTCGGCATCTGTCGGGAAGCTTAATCACCTTAATGCTTCGGTAACTCTTACCAATAAGGGTGGCAAGACTTTTATAATGGGAAACCCTCTGATGTGTCATTTGGATGTAGCAAAATTCCTGCAGGCAAATACCGGGGTTTCGCACATCCTTACATACGACGGGAACACATTCAATCCGACTATAAGTATTGACGGACAACTGGTTTCGAGTCAGACCCAGGCAGGACTCAAAATTGCTCCCATGGAAGCTTTTTTTGTCGTCGCAGTGACTGCGGAAAATAGCCTCAGTGTAAATCTTAATGAAGGAATGTTCTGCCAGAAGTCCGGTACTTCATCTGTGAGGGGGACCTCGCTTCCTGTGCTGAGGATTACGGCGGCTGCCGGCGGAAGCGTATCGTCATGCGTGGTGGTGAAGTCTGCCGGGGCATCAGATGCCTTGCGTGGCGGCGAGGATGTATTTATGATGACTGATGGTGCCGTTGCTTCACCGGTATCTGTATTTACTCTGGCTCCGGGTAGCGGAAGGGCTCTTTCCCTCCAGCAGATGGGTGGTCTGAGGAAAATTCCGCTGGGATTCCTTAGGGGAAATGCAGGTCCTGTCACTTTGCTGTTCGATGCTGCAGGAGGGGAGTGGGACAGCTGGGTGCTTGAGGATACCCTCTCCGGAAAACAATATCCATTGAGAGGAGTCGTGGAGCTGGACGGGGTAGAAAACGGCAGCGGACGTTTTATTCTGAGGTTATTGTAGAACTTTGATGACACACCAAAACTTGAAAGACTGATGATGAACAGGAAACTCATATATTGTATTTTGTCAGGAGCATTGACTGCTTCGGTACTTGCAGGATGTTCGAAAGATGTACCAAAACAGCAGAATGATGCCGTGGAGCCATGTTCCATTATGCTGGAAGTGAAGGGAAAAACTGACACCCGTACTCCGGTTGAGGATCCGGATGATACCAGCAAGAAGGGAAAACAGCATGTGACCAGAATCCAGCTTTATATCTATGAACAAAATGCTGTAGGAACAGACTTTACATGTGTGGCTTCCGAAGATGTGAAATGGATGCACCTGCAGGGAGCTATGGATGGACTTGAGACGAGAAAGCAGGATTATACTACTGTATATCAGGATTATAAGGATGGTGTTGATTACAGGTTTGTCGCTATGGGTTTTGATGATACTTTTACCGGTCCGGTTACTGCCCCGGAATTCAAGTGTGAAAATTCTGTCGCCGCTTATGGAAAGCCTGATGCTGTGGCAAAGGTAGGGGACAAGCTCTCGGCAGGCATGTTTTCACTGCAGGCGGGAGCAGAAGTGTCGCTGATAGCCAGGTCTGAACTATATGCCGGTGCCCGTACTTTTACAAGGGCTGACTTGAAAAACGGTACGGCATCCAAGTCTCCCATAGAGCTTAAGCGCAGGGTGGCCGGAGTGCTCGGCTACTTCAAGAACCTTCCGGAGAAAATTGAGAATCGGGATGTCGCAAAGGTCGTGCTCCGTCTCTACGAATCACAGAACACCCGGGTAGGATTTCTTCCGATATTGCCGGATGGTGCTGCGCGTCCGGAAGATGTGACAGATGATGATTATATAGACTATATGGTTTCTCCTTATGAAGGAAATGAGGACGGGAAAGTCATAGCTTCATACCAGGTTCCTGTAACCGGTCCTGAAGCTACATTCAGTCTCTCGGCTTATATGCTGCCGATGGGGGCTTCTGCTTTAAAGGATGAATGCACAATAGAGCTGGTGATATTGGATGCCATGGGCATCGATCTGGCAAAGAGGCGTGTCCTTTACACTCCGGAGGTCCCTGCCACACGCAACGGAACCGGAATCATAGGTGACGGGAAAAATGCCAGGATGCAATATCCGGTACGTGCAAACCAGTTTTACCGTATAGGTACTTCCAAGGAACCTGTGGACCTGAGCGGCCAGTCCAGCGATATCTATATTTATATAGACCCTGTGTGGGATGAATATTATGGAGGTACGCTTGACGGTACGGGAAACGGCGGTATTGACATAGACAAAGAGTGGGGCTCTCACGACGGAGGCTCCATAGATGTGCCGGTTAAGCCACATAAGCTTTCAGGAATAGTACTATAGTTTGACAATAAATAATTTACGTATCGCATGAGAATATATTTTAAAACGGCTTTATGCTTGTTTTTGCCTCTTTTCATTGCTTCCTGCTCAGAGACAATGGAAGAGGTGCCTGGTCAGGGAGCGGCATCTGCAAGCTTCAGCCTTTCTTTGAATCCGGTGACCCGGGCGGCCAAAGATCTGGATCCTGCACACTATGATGCAAAAGTTTATCTTTATGAGCGCAGGGAGTCTGATGGCTCTGCCGGATATACCCAGGTGCAGGAACTTCCTGTCGCTTCAAATCAGATGACTATTTCAGAACTGGTGCCGCTGAAGCAGTATAAGGCTGTTTTTCTGGCAGTCCCAAAGGGTCAGACTCCTGCTCTTCCTGAATTTATGGGCAAAGGAAATGTTCCTTCATATTCAGAAGCTGCTGCGGAATATATAGAGGGCCTGAGCAGTGATATATCAAATGACGTTTTCCGCAGTATTGTGGATTTCAAGGCTACTACTGCCAACAGCCAGCAGACTACTGTGCTTACACGCCAGAACGGAGCATTGGAAGTACGCCTTCTTAACCAGAAAAACCTGACATCAGTGAAGCTGCATCTGAGCGGCCATACTTCATTCCTTCTTCATGACGGAACAGGCGGACAGGTGATTACGCAGGGAAATACTGTAGCTCTGGAAACCACTCTTACTGATCCGGCAAAACTTTCTGCTTCGGAAGTAAAGATACGTATCAATCTTCTTCCCCAGGAAGATCTCACAGATAAGGATGGTACCAATAACTATCTGGAAGTCACTTCAGGAGGGGTCACGACCAAATATCCTGTAAAGTCTGACCATCAGGCCATACCGGTCTATCCCAACCAGATTACCTGGCTGACACTCGGAAGCAGGGACAATACCAATTTTGATGTGTCTTTCAGCGGCAAAATCAACCTTGACGATCCTCAGTGGGATGGAATACACGGCGGTACTGGTGAAAACCAGGGCCAGCAGGCCGGTCCCTTAGAAGAAGGCTATTTCAGGGCTACGTTCTTTGCAGATGACGGATGTCCGGCTTCAAGGGCTGCGATATCAGGAAACTCGGAGAGGATACAGTCTCTTCTCTGCCTGATTTATAAAAAAGAGGCAGACGGGTCATATACTTTCAAGGAGGAAAAGGAAGTGATCAGATATAGCGGTACAGTCGGAACAGTAGAGCCTCAGACATACTCCTGGCCTTTGGCTGCGAAAGTGTCTTTTGATCTTCCGAACGGAGGAGATTACAGGGCCGTGTTCGTAGGAAACGTGCAGCCGGAGCTTTTCCCTGAGCAGAATACAGTAGGCGGAACAGGACTGGAGCCTATTCTGACAGGCTATAAGGACGGCTTCAGCGCATCCCGTATCCATATGCCTCAGAAAGGTCCTGCAGCATTCGGGCAGTACAATATGTTCTATCTTGCCACTGTGGATTTCAACCAAAGCAACCCAAGTCCTTATGTCCTTCTGGAGAGAATTGTCACCAGCAATGTATATTCCCGCACGATGATTGATGAAAATAAAGGTCTTGATATGCTGGTTGACAATCTCCTCGCTCAGATAAGGGAGAATCAGCTCACTACCAATGTGGTCAAGGGTCTGCTTGAGTCAAAGTTGCTTATTATCCTCGAACCTGTATTAGGGGATTTGACGACAAAACTTCTTACCCCTTTGGTTGACCGTCTTGTGAATGCCCTTTTGGGAGGAGTGCTTACTGCTTTGGACAAGTTGCTTTTGGATGAATTGGTGAAAGCCCTTAAAGCCAGTCTTGATGGTCTGGCAGGACCGCAGACTGGCCTGTTGGGACTCGGCTATGTCCTTAACCCGTGGACTACGACTGACAATGCAGATCTTATATACGGTTCTATGACGGAGAGCATTAATTTCAACCGCACAGCATGTACTGCATTTAAGGCAGGTGTCGAGTGGAAAGATATTCCGGTCAATACAGATAAGGCCAATAATATCAGTACGATATCGGTTACCTGTCTCGGAGGAACAGAGCAGGTCTCAAAAATAAATGTTGGAAATAAAGGTACTTATCCTGATTTGCTCCGCCCTATATTGGACAAACTTGACGAGAAGGTAATCAACGGCCTTCTTATAAATATCCACACTCCGCTTAAATACAATATGGAGTCCAATCTCCAATATACTACTGACTATGAATTGCTGGATGTTATGTTGAGGGATTACAGTACTTCTGCTGAATCTCAGTCTGTCAGTGTTTCTGTCCAATTGAACGATATTGCAAATCTCAGTGAGATTGTAAAAGAGATTCTTGGTGACGGACTTATCAGCGGAATTGTCGGTGGCGTGACGGATCATCTTCTTCAGCCTGTCTTGGATGTCTTGCTTAAATCAACTGTAGAGTTTCTGGATATCAAGCTGCCTGATTTGGGCTTGGGCAATATCCGGTTGAGTGGCACATGGGATGCTACCCATGTTTCGGACGGCACTATAGCCCCTAAACTGTAGCTGATTCTCAGGCTCCGGTCTTTCCATGTGGTAAATGCAACATATTCAGCATCAGACGTCAATTTTGTAAATTCGATTGTTTTCTTATTGTGGAAGTCAGTTTGCAGCCTGGTTGTAAGTATGTGTCTGTATATTTGCTGCGGATTTTAAAGATGATGACAATGGAAGCACATAATCACAAACATTCGCATGATCATGGACACGTCCATGAGATAACCTCATTAAACGGTATATATATACTGGCAATTGTCCTTAATCTTCTTTTTGTCGGAGTGGAGGCAGCAGCCGGTCTTTGGTCAGGTTCGCTGGGTCTGCTGTCAGATGCAGGTCACAATCTGAGTGATGTATTCAGTCTGTTGCTTGCTATGGTCGCTTTCCGTCTTTCCAGAAGTCTGGCGACAAAGACGTTCACTTACGGCTACAAGAAGACATCAGTGCTGATTTCTTTGCTGAATGCAGTAATTCTTTTAGTAGCTGTCGGAGCAATTATTATAGAGAGCTTCAGAAAGTTCCGCGAGCCTGCAGAAGTCAGTGGTGGAATTATAATCTGGACAGCGTTAGCCGGAATAGTCGTCAACGGAGCTACAGCGCTTATGCTTATGAAGCAGCAGAAACACGACATAAACACCCGGGGGGCATATCTCCATATGGCTGCAGATACCCTTGTTTCTGCTGGCGTAGTTATTTCTGGAGTCCTGATTTCCTTGACAGGAAGCCTTTATATTGATCCTGTTGTCAGTCTCCTGGTTGCAGGTATGATATTGGTATCTACTTGGAAACTCCTGTCTGAAAGTTTCAGACTTTCCATTGATGCAGTGCCTGAAAACATTGATATAGACTCTGTTGTCTCAGAGATGTCTGCCCAGGACGGTGTCAGGGATGTGCACCATGTCCATATATGGCCCATCAGTACTACCGAGAATGCCTTGACAGCCCATGTCGTAATCAGTTCTCTTGATGATATGGAAAATATTAAACATAGCCTCAAACATCTGCTTGCGGAAAAAAAGATAAGGCATAGCACACTTGAGATTGAGACGCAGACTTCGGACTGTCACGAGCATGGCTGCTGCTGACCGTCCGAAGTCTGCCTGAAAGTCACTGCTGGTGGAAAGCCTCTGTCGTTACTGGGCTGCCACTACCGCATAGAATTCAAGGTCTGAATCAGAGTCGTTTATCAGTGTGTGACTTTGGCCTTTGGGGCAGTAATGGCACACCCCGGCCCTGACTTCGCTTTTTTCTCCGTTACAGATGACTGTTCCGCATCCGGCTGTGAAGAACATCACTTCGCAGCCGTCGGTGTGTGTATGCAGTCCGATTGATGCTCCCGGTATCAGGCATCCTTTCATTATCTTGTTCAGGCTGTCGTTATACATTTTTGCCCTGTATTCTTTTTCTCCTCCCTTGAATGCCGGGAGTACTGAAAGTCCGATTTTGTCAAAGTCAATATTCATTTTCTGTCTGGATTGTTAATTTTCTGCAAATTAAGTAAATTTCCTCTTCGGAAATCAATCTATAATCAGAAATCTTATTCAAATCTGATGCAGGTTATTATTTTCACTTGATTAAGAATTTTTAAAAATTCTTTTATGGCTCTTTCAGGTCTGTTTTCCACGACTTTTTTCAGTCAGATAACTCACTGTTATCTTTTTCAAAAAGTCACAGAAAACATCCTCAAAAATACCTCATAAAATTTATAATGACAAAAATTTAAACAGCTTCAAAGAAAAGTCATCTAAATTTTGACAGTTTTCAAAAGAGCATTAATTTCGCAATTCGTAGATACAACTTGTGATGAAAATGAGAACGGCAATTTACGGTGCAGGTTCCTTGGGTACTGTTTTGGGAGCCTATATAGCGAGGAAAGGCGGTGAAATAGATCTTATAAACAGGAACAAAGCGCATATCAGTGCGCTGAAAGCAAACGGTGCAAAAATAGTAGGGACTGTCAATTTCGACCAGAAGGTCAATGCATACACTCCTGAAGAAATGTCTGGAGTATATGATATTATTTTTCTGATGACCAAGCAGCAGCATAATGTTGAGGTCGTTTCTTTTCTTGAAGATTATCTGGCTTCAGACGGAGTTATAGTGACTCTTCAGAATGGATTGCCGGAGATTCAGATAGCAGAAATAATAGGTGCGGAAAGGGTGATTGGAGCCACAGTGGCTTGGGGTGCTTCTATGAAGTCACCAGGAATCTGTGAACTGACAAGTTCTCCGGACAGTCTGACATTTTCGCTGGGAATGCTTTCTTCCGGATATAACTTAAAAAATCGCTCACACCACTTTGATGAAGTCAAGTCCTTGCTTGAAATGATGGGACCTGTGAAAACTGATGACAATTTTATAGGAAGCAGGTGGAGCAAACTGCTCATCAATTCTGCATTTTCCGGAATGAGTGCGGTTTTGGGGTGCACATTCGGACAGGCAGCAAAAAACAGACAATCCAGGAAAGTAGTGCAGGCCATCATAAAAGAGTGTATAGACGTATGTTCTGCAGGAGGAATAAGGATTGAACCTGTTCAAGGCAAGGATATTGTGAAGTTGCTGGATTACAGCAACCCTTTCAAAAAGGCGTTTTCTTTTTTTGTCATACCGATAGCCATACGAAAACATGCTTTGTTGAAGGCAAGTATGCTTCAGGATATTGAAAACGGGAAAAAGACAGAAGTGGATGCCATCAACGGCGCCGTCTCGTTGTACGGCAGGAAAGTAGGATGCCCTACACCTGTGAATGATAAAGTGGTGGAAATAATACATAAGATTGAGGTTGGCAGGCTGTCGCCATCATTTGACAATCTGGAATTATTTAAATTATGTTTGTAACAATATCTGTTGTGCTTATGGCCATTGTGGCTGTTTTGGCTGCAGTATCAGCCGTAGCATTAGTGGCAAAGATTTGCGGCGGCTCATTCAGAAAATTTTTCCTGAACGGACTATGGGCATTGCTGCTTCCACCTGCGGTTATGCTTTATGGAATGATAGTGGAGAGGAATATCTATAATGTAAAGAGATTGGAAATCACATCTGACAAGGTGCCTGCAAGTTTTGACGGGTATAGAGTTGTACATATTTCTGATATACACTTAAGGTCATTCAAGGCAAGGTATAATTCCCTATCTCATGCAGTGTCCCAGATTAATGCCCTGAATCCTGACATAGTCTTGTTTACCGGTGATCTGGTTACAGCCGAGCCTTCGGAAATGGATAGTCTTGAGACAATTCTGGCTGGTTTGCACGCATCTGACGGGGTTTATTCCGTATTGGGAAACCATGATTATTGCATTTACAACAGATGGCCTTCGGATTCGGTGAGACAGGAGGCTGTAAAGGAAGTGATACGCAGGCAGGAGGCGATGGGCTGGAAGATGCTGATGAACAGTAGTGTAAATCTGGTGCGAGGCTCAGATACTATTTCCGTCTCTGGGGTGGAGAATATATCACAGACAAGTTATTTCCCTTCTTATGGAGATCTGGACAGTGCAATGTACGGGGCCAGGGGGGCATTTAAGATACTTATGTCTCATGATCCGTCTCATTGGAAAAAAGCGACAGAGCAGTATCCTGACATTGACCTTACTCTTTCCGGTCATACGCACGCTATGCAGTTTACTGTTTTCGGATGGTCTCCGAGCAGTTTCATTTTTGATGAATACATGGGCTTGTACTGTATGGACAGCGGGCGTTCCATTTCTTCTGTGCACAGACACAAGGTAGTTCAGGATGCAGCGAATATGCTTTATGTAAATATCGGACTTGGCGAAACGGCTATTCCTGCCAGACTGGGAGGAGCACGCCCCGAAATCACGCTTATTACACTGCGTAACTCCGGGGCGGTATCAAGTCGTTAAACTGTTTGGAAATCAGAAAGAAATTGTTCTGCCAGGGTATTGCTTTAACCCTTCTTCAAGGCAGTCCAATGCTTTTTCAAGTTCTGGAACCTCCAGCACGTATGCTATTCTTGCATAGTTCACTCCTTTGCCAGGGGTCTTGAAGAAGGAAGCAGCAGGAGTCACCATCGTGGTTTCCCCGTTCATGCGGAACTCTTCCAGCATCCATCTTGCAAACTTTTCAGTATCATCTACCGGAAGTTCGGCCACTGTATAGAACGCACCCATAGGAAGCGGAGTATATACGCCGGGAATCCTGTTCAGCCTGTCTATCATATAGTCGCGCCTTCTGATGTACTCTTTCTTTACATCGTCAAAATACTTCTGGGGTGTGTCAAGTGCACCGATGGACGCTATCTGTCCGAGTACAGGAGGACATAGACGTGCCTGCGCGTATTTCATCGCTGCGGCCATAACTTCTTTGTTATGTGAAATTATGCAGCCAACCCTTGCTCCGCACATATTGTATCTCTTTGATACAGAGTCAATCAATATTACATTCTGCTCAAGACCAGGTATGTTCATTGCAGAGAAATGAGGCTCGTCAGTGTAGCAGAACTCGCGGTATACTTCATCAGAAATAAGGAAGAGGTCGTGTTTCTTTGCTATCTCTCCCAGGGCCATCATACTTTCTTTTGTATATAAAGTACCTGTCGGGTTACCAGGATTGCAGATAAGTATCGCTTTTGTCTTGTCGGTAATTGCCTTTTCAAATTCCTCTATTGCAGGTACCTGGAATCCGTTTCGGATATCAGTAGGTATTGCCTTAAGGGTGATTTCGTTCATGAAGGCAAATGTGTTGTAATTTGTGTAGAAAGGCTCCAGTACAATCACTTCGTCACCAGGGTTGCAGGTTATTTCAAGAGACATAAGCACTGATTCGCTGCCTGCAACTGTAACCAGAAGTTCTGGTACTTCAATATCAATGCCTATATTTTTATAGTACTTGTTCACAAGTCCTTCTCTCAGTTCCATCAGACCTGCGGAATTTGAATATGAAATATTGGTGCCCTTATAATTTCTCACCGCATCAAGAGCGCATTCCGGGGAGTTTATTTTTTCGTCCGGCTGGCCAATGTTCAAGTGATAGACTTTTACGCCTGTTTTTTTTGCGGCATCTGCCAATGGGACTAATTTGCGGATTGCGGAAGCCGGCATAAGGCTGGCTTTTTGGGAAATCTTTACCATGTCAAATTCTGTTTTATATACTAACCGCGCAAAGATAATATTATTTTTTCTATTATTTTTTCTACCTTTGCCGATGATCTTGACAAATTTAAAATATATTATTTATGGCTGCGTTTAGACAAAGAGCTCTTAATGAAGCGGCTTCGCATAAGACGGAGCGTTTCTATGTTGAAAAAGGGCCTGTTTCCCACTATTTCGGACAGAATGTATTTGATATAGACAAGATGAGGGGATACCTTTCGCGTCAGGCTTACGAGGCTGTTCTTTCAGCCGTCAAGTTTGGCGGAAAGCTTGATAGAAGTGTTGCCAATGAGATTGCTACCGGAATGAAGGCCTGGGCTATTGAGATGGGTGTCACCCATTATACTCATCTTTTTCAGCCTCTTAATGACTCGACTGCGGAAAAGCACGAGGCATTCATTTTCGAAAAAGACGGAAAGGCATTTGAAAAATTCAACGGAAGCGCCCTTGTGCAGCAGGAGCCTGATGCATCAAGTTTCCCTAACGGAGGTTTGAGAAATACGTTTGAGGCCCGTGGATATTCGGCATGGGATCCGTCTTCTCCAGTTTTCATACTTGACGAGACGCTGTGTATTCCGTCTGTCTTTGTTTCATATACCGGAGAAGCTCTTGACACAAAGGTTCCTAACCTTAAGTCAATGCAGGCTTTAAGTATGGCTTCATCTTCTGTAGCCAGACTTTTTGACGAGTCTGTAACAAGCGTAGGTGTCAACCTTGGAATTGAGCAGGAATATTTTCTTGTTGACGAGTCTCTGTATAACGCAAGACCTGACCTTATGCTCTGCAGCCGCACGGTAATAGGACATACGGCAGCTAAGGACCAGCAGTTAGAAGACCATTATTTCGGTGCTATACCGTCAAGAGTAAGCGCCTTTATGAAGGATTTTGAGACTGAAGCATATAAATTGGGAATACTTCTCCAGACAAGGCACAATGAAGTAGCGCCAAACCAGTTCGAATGTGCTCCGGTATATTGTGAAGCGACTAAGGCGATTGATCAGAATATGATGCTTATGATTATTATGCAGATAGTCGCTGAGAAACATCACCTTTAAGTTCTGTTTCACGTAAAGCCGTTTGACGGTGTGAACGGGTCAGGAAAGCATTGCAACTGGTCGATACTTACCAATACAGGAGTAAATCTGCTTTCGCCTGGCAAGACCCCTACGAAGAACCTGCAGTTCCTGTCTTTCTATGCAGCAGTAGTACGTGCTGTTTACGAGCATCATTATCTACTTATGACAAGCGTGGCTACTCTGAGCAACTCCTATCGTCTTGGCGGGCATGAGGCGCCACCTGCAGTAATGTCAATTTTCTCTGGCTCTACGCTGTACAGTATATTCAAGGCTATTGAAAATATGGAGACTCTTCCTGAGGCTGAGGCAAGACAGGAGTCTATAAATATAGTTAATGCAGTCCCGGAAATTTTCCCGGACAATACTGACAGAAACCGTACTTCTCCTTTTGCATTTACCGGTAACAGGTTTGAGTTCAGGGCAGTAGGTTCTTCAATGAATGTAGCTTCCGCTGTTTATATTCTGAATACAGCTGTAGCAGAAAGCCTTATAAGATTTCGTAAGGAAGTGGATGCCCTGGTTGAAAATGGCGAGGAACTGTCCAAGGCAGTAATGAAGGTAGTCAGGAAGTTTATAATGGAATCCAAGGACATAATGTTCGAAGGAAACGGATACAGCAAAGAGTGGGAAGAAGAAGCGGCTAGGAGAGGACTGAGGGCAGTCAGAAATGTTCCTGAGTCATATGAGGTGTATCACGAACAGAAAACAGTAAATATGTTCTCTGATATGGGCGTCCTTGCTCCGAATGAAGTTGAGGCGAGATTTGAAGTGCTTAACGAGATTTACGTGAAGAAACTTCAGATAGAGGCGAGGGTTATAGGGGATATCTGTATTAACCACGTACTTCCAGCTGCTGTCAGATACCAGAATATTCTGATAGAAAACGTAAGGGGTGTAAAAGATGTATTCGGGGCAGAGTTCTCAGAGCTTTGTGCTTCTGAAATTTCGGCACTCAGGAAAATATCGCATTTTACCAACGCTGTTTCCAGAGATGTAGAAGCTCTTGTTGAGGCCAGAAAAAAAGCCAATAAAATGGAAAACATAGCAGAAAGGGCAGTAGTGTATTCTCATGAGGTTAAGGATCTTATGGATAAGATACGATATAGTGCCGACCATCTGGAAATGTTGATAGACGACGAGATGTGGCCGCTTCCGAAGTATAGGGAACTTCTTTTCTTTTAAAGAGTTCCTGAAATATGGGATAACCGGAAGCTATATTCACAGACTTCAGGTTACTCCATTTTCATTAAAATTTATAATATGTATTTAGAGAGCATCACTAACGAAGAATTGGATAAACTTGAGCTTGCCAGCTTTACTGGAGGCGTATTTGTCATAGATACTATAGGCCCTGAGTTTGATAGAGCTGTCAATTACCTGAGACGTCAGAAGATAATAGGTTTTGATACAGAAACAAGACCTTGTTTTTCTCCTGACCAGCCTCGTTATGGTGTATCATTGCTTCAGCTTTCCGGACCGGACAAGGCTTATCTGTTCAGGATTAAAAGTACAGGTATGCACCGCAGGTTATGCAACCTTATGTCCAATGAAAATGTCCTGAAAGTGGGTGCTGCCATTCATGATGACATAAGGGGCTTGCAGAAATATAAGGATTTTATACCAGCCTCTTTTGTTGATTTGCAGAAAATTGTATCCAATTTCGGAATACAGGATAAAAGTGTCAAGAAGATGGCTGCAATAATTCTTGGTATCAAGATTTCAAAATCCCAGCAGCTTTCAAATTGGGAAGCGGAAGAACTGTCTGAAGCTCAGATCAGATACGCAGCTACAGATGCATGGGTCTGCAGGGAAATGTACATGAAACTCACACGCGGTTAATCCGCACAGAGATTATTCAAATGAGCAATTTGGTAAAAGTTATTTTAAAGAAGGGGAGGGAAGAGTCCCTTAGAAGATTTCATCCGTGGGTATTTTCAGGTGCTATAGCCCAGATTTCCGGGGAGCCGGCTGAAGGTGATATAGTAGGAGTTTATGCTTCAGACGGAACTTTTTTGGCTGCAGGACATTATCAAATAGGGTCAATAGCAGTGCGTATATTGAGTTTTGATTCTGATGTCCAGTCTCCTGATTTCTGGCAGATAATGATAAGGAGAGCATTGGATTCAAGGATTGCGACAGGACTCGCACTTGAACCTGGAGCGTCAGACTCCGGCATCTGTGAAACGAACTGCTACCGACTTGTACATGGTGAAGGGGACAATCTTCCAGGGCTGATTATAGATTACTATGATGGCGTATGTGTTTTTCAGGCACATTCGGCCGGTATGTTCAGAGCAAGAAAAAAAATAGCCGAGGCTTTGCAGAGTGTTTATGGCTCTGACTTGAAGGCAGTATATGATAAAAGTTCAGGAACAGCTCCGTTCAAGGCAGGATTGGATCTTGTGGACGGATACCTGTACCGTAGAGACGACTTTGCGGATGATTCAGTTACAGTTCTTGAAAACGGACATAAATTTATCGTTGACTGGACTTCCGGGCAGAAGACTGGTTTTTTTCTTGACCAGAGGGAAAACCGGGCTTTGGTAGAACGCTATGCTGCAGGTCGTAGTGTGCTGAATTTATTCTGCTATACAGGCGGCTTCTCTGTTTATGCTTTGGCCGCAGGTGCTCTTCACGTGGATTCTGTTGACAGTTCTGCAAAAGCTATGGCTTTAGTTGAGAAAAATGTAGCGGTGAATGGTTTTGATTCATCTTTGCATACAGGCTTCTGCTGCGATGCCATTGATTTCCTTAAGGAAGTGCCGGAGGGTAAGTATGATATGATAATTGTAGATCCGCCTGCTTTTGCAAAGCACAGAGGGGCACTGCATAATGCGTTGAGAGCATATCAGAGACTCAATGCTGCGGCTATTTCGAAAGTTGCTTCGAAAGGCTTTGTATTTACATACAGTTGCTCTCAAGTAGTAGATAAAGAGGCTTTTGCTCTTGCTGTTTTTTCTGCAGCGGCACAGACAGGAAGGAGTGTCCGTATTTTGGACAGACTTAACCAGCCTGCAGACCATTCAGTCAATATTTATCACCCGGAGGGAGAATATCTTAAAGGATTGCTGCTATACGTGGAATAATGCTGAAGCAGATGGAGTCAGCAGCTTTGGAAATTTTGTGAATTTCAAGTAAAAAAGAAAAATTTATGTATTTTCTTAGAAAAAATTTGGAAATTGAAAAAATAGTCTCTATATTTGCATTCCGTTTGAGAAACGAATGAAATAATGGTGCTATGGCCGAGTGGTTAGGCAATGGTCTGCAAAACCATGTAGAGCAGTTCGATTCTGCTTGGCACCTCACTTATTGGTTATTAGTTTTAGTGTTATTAATTATGTGGTTAGTAAAGAGGTGTCCCGCGTGAGCGGCACAACCTCATCTGTTTTAGGGAGCATCAGTCTGATGTTCTCTTCTTTTTTATATGCTATTCTGTCAGACCTATTACCTTGATCCATTCGGTACGGAAACACCCCCTCTGCGGTACCAAACAGTATTCAATCCGCATTCGGTACGGAAAAGGCGCTTCTGCAGTACATATCAACAGCCAACTTTTGCAGGAGATTCCATTTCTTGTTAATTTTGCATGCATTTCCTATAATATATATTATGCGCTTCAAAATTGAGTCAGAATACAAGCCGTCCGGTGACCAGCCCGGAGCAATAGACGGTATCTCTTCGGCACTGGAGAGCGGAGTGGATGCTGTGACCCTTCTTGGTGTTACAGGATCTGGAAAAACATTCACTATGGCCAATGTCATAGAGAGGCTTCAGCGTCCTGCGCTGATTCTCAGTCATAACAAGACTCTTGCAGCCCAGCTTTACGGAGAGTTCAAATCATTTTTTCCGAACAATGCTGTAGAATACTTTGTCTCCTACTACGACTACTACCAGCCTGAAGCCTACCTTCCGGTAACTGATACCTATATAGAAAAGGATTTGAGCATAAACGATGAAATAGAAAAACTCAGGCTCAGTGCGGCATCCTCACTCCTTTCTGGCAGACGCGACGTGATAGTCATTTCCAGCGTTTCGTGCTTGTATGGAATCGGTAATCCGGATGACTTTCATGCGCAGACCGTTACAGTGAAAAAGGGGGAGACCAGAAGTATGACCAGACTTCTGTACCAGCTCGTGGATGCTCTTTACTCAAGGACGGAAGCAGATTTCAAGAGAGGAACATTCAGGGTCAGGGGGGATACAGTTGATATTTGCATAGGTTATGGAGACAATGCTGTCAGAATCGAGTTTTTCGGGGATGAAGTGGACAGCATATCAATAATTGACCCTGTGACAGGAGCATTTATTGATGAGTTGGATGAAGTTTCTATCTATCCTGCAAACAACTTCGTTACTACAAAGGAGCGCGCTGCTAAAGCTGTGAGTATGATTCAGGATGATATGGTCAGGCAGTGTGAATTCTTCCAGGAAATAGGCAAACCACTTGAGGCCAAAAGGCTCAAGCAGAGGGTGGAGTATGATCTGGAGATGATAAAGGAAATGGGATATTGTCCTGGAATCGAGAATTACTCAAGATATTTCGACGGAAGGACAGAAGGAATGAGACCTTTCTGCCTGATAGATTATTTCCCGAAGGATTTTATAACCTTTATCGATGAAAGTCATGTGACCCTTCCGCAGATCAGGGCAATGTACGGAGGTGACCATTCCAGAAAGTCAGTCCTGATCCAATACGGTTTCCGTCTCCCGGCAGCGGCTGACAACCGCCCGCTGAAATTTGATGAGTTCGAGGCGGTTTCCGGCCAGAAGGTATATGTCAGTGCTACGCCTGGAGATTATGAACTTGAAAAGTCGGAAGGTCTGGTGGTAGAGCAGGTTGTAAGGCCTACCGGACTTCTGGATCCTCCAATTGATGTGAGGCCGACCAAGAATCAGGTAGATGATCTTCTGGAAGAAATACGCAAGAGGGCGGAAGTGGATGAAAGGGTACTTGTAACGACACTTACGAAGAGAATGGCGGAGGAACTGGAAAAGTACTTTACAAAAATGGGGGTGAGATGCCGCTACATACACTCTGATGTCGATACTTTGGAGAGAGTGGAAATAATAGAGGACTTCAAGAACGGCCTTTTTGATGTTTTGGTCGGCGTCAATCTTTTAAGGGAAGGACTTGATATTCCTACTGTTTCACTTGTGGCAATACTTGATGCAGACAAAGAAGGCTTTCTCCGCTCCGGCCGTTCCCTGACTCAGACTGCGGGCCGGGCTGCCAGAAATGTGAACGGTCTTGTGATAATGTATGCGGACTCCATAACGAGGTCTATGCAGGAGACAATCTATGAGACAGACAGAAGAAGGGCCAAACAGATGGAGTATAATAAGCTCCACAATATAACTCCTAAACAGGTTGGAATCAAAAAGAACCTGCTTACAGAAGAATACGGACGTCAGGGTGCAGAAGAGAAGCGGAGGAATCCACGGCTTGCAAATACTGTTTCAGGTAAGGTGTCAGCGGCCAATTCATATGATGATCCCCGCTATATACCTGATCCTAGCGATCTTGGCAAAGGCAGCATAAGTGTAGGGCTCGGACATGATTCCGTGCGCCAGAGTAATTCTGCATATAAGGACGGGTATATTGAAGCTGATCTCGCCGCTGTCTTGCAGGATCCGGTCATACGTTCCATGAGCCGGGAGCAGGTCGAGAAGTCAGTAATGCAGGCCCGTAAAAACATGCAGAAAGCTGCTGCAGATCTTGATTTTCTCGCTGCTGCAAAATACAGGGATGAGATGTGGGCTCTTCAGGAATATCTGAAAGTCTGGAAAAACAAGTGACGGGTGCTGCGGGAGGTTGTGTCACGCAATGCAACCCTCGCATGTCAGGTTACTGTTTATCCATAGTATTCCTTCCGGTATTCTACAGGAGACATTCCGATGTATTTTTTGAAAAATTTGGAGAATGCTGCCTGGTCGGAAAAATGCAGGACATCAGCGACTTGCTGAATAAGCATATTGTCATTCTGCAGAAGCTGAACGGCCAGTGACAGCACTTCACCTGCAATGATGTCGTGAGGCGACATTCCTGAGCATTCTTTTACCACTCTGGACAGATGCTTTGGAGTAACACATAGTTCCCGGGCGTAGAAAGATACCTCTCTGTTGTCCTTGAAGTGTTTCCATACCATATCCATGAAGTTCACCATAATGACATCTTTTTTCTTGAGATTGTGTTTAGGTGGCTCTTTGTCAAATTTTTTTATTATTATGTCTCCAAAGTCAAGTGCCAGGCCGCGTATGCAAGTTTTGACCATTTCTGTTCTGTAATTGTGTTCAACTTTATACAGTGACTGCTCTATGTGTCTCATATGCTCGCATACAGTATCTGTTTCCAGTTGTGTGAGGCTTATTATAGGGTTCTTGAGAATTTTGAACATATAGTGCCTCGGACTGAGAATAACATCTCTGAGTGAGTCTGCAATGAACTTTCTGGTAGTTACTATGCAATAATATTCTGTATCCTTGCTGATTTCGTTGAATTCTACCTTTGTCCCCTCGAATACATCCATGTAGTCATAGCTTTTCATAGCTATGTTTCTGCCATTCATTGTCACTGACATTGTGCCGGATACGAGAAGCATAAGGACTCTGCATCCGACAAGGCTGAACTTTGAGAAAGACTCCAGGTCTCCAGTCTTTAGAAAAATAAAATTTTCACCTATTTTTTGCTTGTCCTCAATAAATGAGCACAATTGTTGCATACTCCCTTGCTTCATGAATTTTTGACATATATGTGTTTAAAAATATCACATTTTGACAAATTGATATTACTTTTAAGCATATTGAATTTATCAATGCGATTTATTGACAAATGTAAAAGAAATTCTAACAAGTCAAAAGAAAAAAACATATAATATTTTTGCGCCGGAATTTAAAAGTGAAAAAATATATTTAAGGTAAAATGATGAAAGTATTTAATGTAATGACAATCGGACTGTGTGTCCTCGCAAGTGTAGTGTCTTGCGGACAGCAGCAGGGAGCTCAGCAACAGCAGGCCAGACCAAGTGTTTATCCGCTTTTGACACTGGCTCCTGAAAACAGGACTCTGACAGTAAGTCATCCTGCAGTAGTGGAAGGAAAACAGTATGTAGAGGTTCGTCCTCAGGTTTCAGGAATCGTAACCAAAGTTCTTGTAAAGGAAGGAGCTGATGTCAAGAAGGGACAGACTCTGTTTGTGATAGATACAATCCCATATGCGGCTGCATACCAGACAGCCAAGGCTAATGTAGCGGCTGCCGCAGCCCAGGAGGCTACTGCAAAGTTGAATCTTGAAGGAAGTAAGGAACTTCATGCCCAGAAAGTCATATCAGACTTTGAACTTCAGACAGCGCAGAATACATACAATACAGCAGCAGCTTCTCTTGCACAGGCAAAGTCTCAGGAAATCAATGCTGCCAACAACTTGTCATTTACCAAGGTTAAGAGCCCTGTGAGCGGTTCTGCGGGTATGACATCAATCCGTGTAGGTACACTTGTAAGCGCAGGAAGCGTATCGCTTATCAATGTGTCTGACAATTCACAGATGTATGTGTATTTCTCTCTTCCGGAGAAAGAAGTTCTGAGCCTTACAAAAGAATATGGTTCAATCAAAAATACCATTGACTCTTATGCAGAAGTTTCACTTGTCCTCAGTGACGGAACAACTTATGAGAAACCTGGTAAAATCGACGTTATCAGCGGTATAGTTGACAAGAATACCGGTTCAGTAAGACTTCGTGCTGTGTTTGACAATGCTGAAGGAAGGCTTATGAGCGGCAGTGCGGCAAATATTGTAATCCCTTATTCAAGGGAGAACTGTATTGTAATTCCTCAGGAGGCTACATTTGAGGTACAGGACAGGGTTTACGCATATAAAGTGGTTGATGGAAAGACAGCTGCAGCTCAGATTAAGGTCTTTAAGATTAATGACGGAAAAGAGTATATCGTTGAAGAAGGTCTTCAGGAAGGTGATGTGATCATTGCCGAGGGCGCAGGTCTCGTAAGAGAGGGGACTCCGGTAGCAACTTCTTCCGCTTCAGATAAATAAGGAGAAAAAGCATGAATCTCAAAACATTTATTGACCGTCCGATACTGTCGGTCGTAATATCCGTATTTATAGTGATGGTGGGAATCATTGGATTGTCCACTCTTCCAGTTGAGCAATATCCTGATATTGCTCCTCCTACCGTCAGAGTCAGTACTGTATATAGCGGTGCCAATGCAACAGCTGTCCAGAACAGTGTGATTGTACCATTGGAGCAGGCTATCAACGGTGTTGAGAACATGACGTACATGACTTCAGATGCCAGTAATACCGGTTCTGCGTCAATAACCATTTATTTCAAGCAGGGAACAAATCCTGATATGGCAGCTGTCAATGTCCAGAACAGGGTATCAAGAGCTTTGTCTATGTTGCCTGCGGAAGTTACAAAAGTCGGTGTGGAGACAATGAAGAGACAGAGCAGTATGCTTAAGGCTTTTGCGCTCTCCAGTCCGGACGGTACTTATGACGAGGTATTCCTTACCAACTACATGAGTATCAATATCAAGCCTGAGATACAGCGTATATCCGGCGTCGGTGAGGCTAATATCATGGGTGGTGAATATGCAATGCGTATCTGGATGAAACCTGACATCATGTCTCAATATTCTCTTGAGCCGAGCGACATTACTGCAGCCCTTGCTTCACAGAATATCGAGGCTTCAACAGGATCTCTTGGTGAGAATTCGGAAAATGTATATCAGTACACCCTTAAGTACAGAGGACGTCTTGAAACAGAGGAGCAGTTCGGAAATATTGTCATAAGGGCATTTGATGACGGACGTACCCTTAAATTGAAAGATATTGCCGATATCGAGCTCGGCGCTGAAACTTATTCATACGCCAGCCGTGTAATGGGTGCTCCTGGTGCGGCTATGATGGTGTATCAGACTGCAGGAAGTAACGCAAGTGAGATTATAGATGCCATCGATTCATATCTTGAGAAAACAGCGAAAGAGCTTCCGAAAGGAATCGAAATCGTTGATATGATGAGTACAAAGGACTTCCTGGATGCGTCAATCAACGAAGTAATCAAGACCCTCTTCGAGGCTATCCTCCTGGTTGTCCTGGTGGTTTATTTCTTCCTCCAGAATGTGAGATCAACCATCATCCCTACGGTAAGTATCTTTGTGGCGCTTATAGGAACTTTTGCATTTATGGTTGCTGCAGGATTCTCCATCAACCTGCTTACATTGTTCGCACTGGTTCTTGCTATCGGTACAGTCGTCGATGATGCCATCATTGTCGTCGAGGCGGTGCAGGTCAAGTTTGACGAGGGGTACAGATCCTCATACAAGGCTGCCGTTGACGGAGTCAGCGGTGTGTCTTCGGCTATCATCACCGCCACACTCGTGTTTATGGCTGTGTTTATTCCGGTTTCATTCATGAGTGGTACTTCCGGTATTTTCTATACTCAGTTCGGTCTTACTATGGCTGCTGCCGTAGGTTTGTCAGCTATTAACTCCCTGACATTGTCTCCTGCTCTTTGTGCACTGATTCTCAAGCCTAATGAGATAGTTCCTGCAGGTGAGAAACCTAAGGAATTCTCTACCCGTTTCCGTATGGCATTCGAGGCTTCTTTCAACAGAATCATCAAGAAGTACAAATATGCAGTGAAGTTCTTTATCAAGAACAAGTGGGCTGCAGGTCTCAGTCTCGTCGGTGCCATCGCACTTCTTATGTTCCTCATGAGTACGACTAAGACCAGCCTTGTTCCTAACGAGGATACAGGTTCCCTCTTTATGAGTATTGACGCTCCTGTGGGAAGTACACTTAAGGAGACCAACGATATTCTTATCAAGGTCGAGAAAGAGCTCGCACAGATTCCTGAAATACGTGTATATAACCAGATTGCAGGTTTCTCATTTGCAGGTATGGGTGCATCTCACGGACTTATGATGATCAAGTTGAAACCATGGGATGAAAGACCTGGAAAAGAACACAGCAACACTGCTGTCATGAATGAAATCTATCGCAGGACAGCCAAGTTCAAGGATGCCACTATTTTCGTGTTCGCACCTCCTATGATTTCCGGATACGGTACCGGTAACAGTTTCAACGTCGATATCCAGGACCGTTCAGGAAAAGGTATTGAGGCGTTGAGTAACGTGACAAACATGATGATCGCTGCGCTTAACAAGCGTCCTGAAGTTCAGATGGCATACACCTCATTCAGTTCTGACTTCCCTCAATATACTGTAGATGTGGATGCAGCAAAATGTCTTCGTGCTGGTATTACAGCCAATCAGGTACTTTCTGTTGTCCAGGGATATTTCGGAAGTGCATATGTTTCCAACTTCAACAGGTTTACAAAACTTTACCGTGTCATAGTACAGGCAAGACCTGACTACAGAGACCAGGTACAGTCCCTTGACAATATCTTTGTAAAGACTGCATACGGAATGACTCCTGTAAGCCAGTTTGTTACATTGAGTAAGTCATACGGAGCAGAAATTCTTAACAGGTTCAACCTTTTCCCTTCAATTACAGTAATGGGTATGCCTAAGGACGGATACAGTTCAGGTGATATCATCAATGCTGTCAAGGAGGTCTCTGAGGAGGTTCTTCCTACAGGATTCGGTTATGAGTTCTCAGGTATGACACGTGAGGAGGCTCAGCTTGCAGAATCCCATACCACTACAATCATCTATATGATTTGTATTATCTTCATCTACCTCATCCTCTGCGGTTTGTACGAGAGTATGTTCCTGCCTCTGGCTGTCATCTGTTCGGTTCCGTTCGGTCTTATGGGTTCATTCCTGTTTGCAAGAATATGGGGTATTGAAAGTAATATCTATATGCAGGTAGGTATCATTATGCTTATCGGACTTCTTTCCAAGACAGCTATCCTTATTACGGAGTACGCAAGCGACAGAAGAAAGATGGGACTTTCACTCAGCCAGTCGGCAATATCGGCTGCAGGTGTACGTCTGAGACCTATCCTTATGACAGTGCTTACTATGGTGTTCGGACTTCTTCCTCTCGTAGTGGCAACAGGTGTCGGAGCAAACGGTTACCGTTCTCTCGGTGTGGGAGTTGTCGGCGGTATGATAGTGGGTACTATTGCCCTGCTGTTCATCACCCCTACATTCTTTGTAATCTTCCAGTACATTGAAGAGAAAGTAATGGGTAAAAGAAAGGAGGAAAGAGCATAATGAAAAAGATACTTTTATTCGCAGCTACAGCCGTGATACTGAGCAGTTGCTCAATCTACGGCAAATATCAGAGGGACGAGAAACTGACTGAAGTTACAGACAGTCTCTATCGTGCCGACATGGTGGATCCCAATTCCACTGACACAACTTCTCTCGGAAGTGTTCCTTGGGAAGAAATGTTTACAGATCCGTGCCTTCAGAACCTGATTGAAACAGGTCTGAAGCACAATGTGAACCTTCAGAGTGCTATCTTGAGGGTAGAACAGGCAAAGGCTCAGCTTTATGCTGCAAAATGGGCCTATTCTCCTACACTTAACCTCGTACCTCAGGGCGGGCTTACAAGTGTTGACGGAAACAAGGCCAGCTGGAACTATAACGTAGGAGCAGCTGCTACTTGGGACATAGATCTTTTCGGATCACTTCTCAATGCAAAGCGCGGCAGTCAGGCTGCACTTCTGCAGCAGCAGGCTTACCAGCAGGCTGTAAGGTCACAGATAATAGCTACAATTGCCAATACTTACTATGCACTTATGATGCTTGACGAGCAGGTGGCTATAAGTAAGGAGAGTGTAGATCTCTGGAGAGAGCAGGTAAGGACAATGGAGGCATGGATGCAGGGAGGACGAGTAAATGCCAGCTCTGTAACTCAGGCAAGGGCAAATCTCTATGGCCTGGAGGCAAGTTATTCAAATCTGCTGATGAGCAGAAGAGAGACTGAAAATGCTCTTTGCTCTCTCGTAGGAATGCCTTATTTCGAGATTGAGAGAACTACTCTTGCCGACCAGGTTATTCCTGAGGAGATGAAAGTAGGTATTCCTCTTCAGCTTCTGTCCAACAGACCTGACGTATATCAGGCTGAAATGGCTTTAGCAAGTGCATATTATAACACAAACAGGGCACGCTCGGCATTCTATCCTGCCATTAAACTCACAGGTTCTGCAGGCTGGACCAACAGTGTTGGGCAGGCGATTGCAAACCCTGCAGGATGGCTTCTCTCGGCTCTCGGACAGCTCACACAGCCTATTTTCAACCATGGCCAGCTCCGTGCAAACCTGAAAGTAAGCAAGGCTGAGGAAGAGATTGCAAGACTCAACTACCGTCAGGCTCTTCTCAATGCAGGCGAACAGGTGAACAATGCTCTCCACGCCATTGAGACAAACGAGGATATGCTCCAGAAGCATACCGCACAGTGTGAAGATTTGAAGAAGACAGTAATCTCTACTGAGAAGCTGTTTATGAATACAAGCGGTACCACTTATCTGAATCTCCTGACTGCACAGCAGTCTCTCCTTTCTGCACAGCTTAATGTCGTAAATGACAAATACCAGTTGCTCCAGTCTGTAGTGACTCTTTATCAGTCACTCGGAGGCGGAAAGGAATAATAATTACTGTTAGGTCTCAACCAGTGTGGAGACCAATTGTTAAAAGGGCGTTTTCAAATGAAATATTTTGATTACGCCCTTTTAATTTGCATTATGTTTTGCAGTATGGTTTTGATATGGCTATACGGTTATATTCGGCAGCGTTATTATCTGCGCACTGAATTATTTAATCTCTCCATTATTTCAAGACACATACGGCTGTTATGGTACGGACATTTCCAGAAACCAGCCTTGTCGTCAGTTGTATTTATTGTGCCGTCGGCCTTGAGACTCCAGAACCATTCACCTTTTGACTTATCCCGTATGTGTTCCTTGATGAATTTCCAGCAGTCTGCAACTTTAAGGAACGCATTTTCATCGTCTGTAATCTGCCAGACGTTGAAGTATCCAACTACGGATTCTGCTTGTACCCACCAGTGTCTGTCTGCATCTATTGAACAGTTCTTTCTGTCGAATTCGTACATCATTCCTCCTCCCGGTATGAGGCCTTCGCTGGCGGCATCCGCGATTTTGAGAATCTTTGGAGTAATTAAGTTGACAATCTGCCTGTCTCCAAGAACTTCTGCGGCTTCATATATCAGCCAGGATGCTTCTATATCGTGCCCGAATGAAATGATATCCTGACTGCTGTTCCAGTTTTCATCAAAAAATAACTTCAGGTGATAGGTTTCAGGATCAAGTATTTTATTGATATACAATTCTATCAGATTTCTGAGCTGTTTTTCAAGTTCCTGATTTTTCCATACTCTGTACAGCGCAGTATATGGCTCAAGGATATGGAGGTGAGTGTTCATTGTCTTGCAGTCATTTGCATCTTTTTCACTCAGTCTCATGTCCTCGATAGCGCCCCATTCTCTTGTGAATGCTTCGAAGTATCCGTTTCTTGTTTTGTCGAAACTGTGCTTCTCGATGTCATTGAACAGCCTGATTGCAAATTCCAAAGCTTCAGAGTCTCCTGTGGCGCGGCAGTATTCGCTTAGTCCGTAAATGGCAAATCCAAGTGCATAAATTTGTTTTTTTGTCTCCAGCGGAGCACCCTCAGGGGTAAGACTCCAATATACGCCGCCGAACTCCTTGTCATAGAATTTGTCTATGATTTCACGTTTGGCCGTGGTCGCCATATTGAGGTATTCCTGTTTTCCCGTCAGTCTGTAAGCGGCAGAAAAACTCCAAAGTATTCTGGCATTGAGTATGGCTCCTTTCGGTGCGGATTTGTCTTTTTCACCCGTTCCTGAAATTCTGCCTATGAAACCGCCGTTGCCTTCGTCGGCCATTTCCTTTATCCAGAACGGCAATATGTTTTCCGTCAGTTCAGTACTGACTTCTGTAGCAAGAATATTAGTCTTCATATTTATCTTGTTTTGTCCGACAAATATAATATTAGAATCATTAGTAGCGGATACTTGGACAAAAAGTGCAAAAAATAAGTTAAAAAAGTATTATAATATTATTTCTTTGATAAAAATTACTAATTTTGGACAGAACAAAACATGATGCTATGAGTGACGTATTGTCTGAAATAACGCCCTTGTCTGAAAAGGATTGCTTCCATATTGTTGACAGACATAAATCAAAGTTTACTTATCCGCTTCACCAGCATAAGGAATATGAATTGAATTTTGTGGAGCACGGCTCTGGTGTAAAGCGCATTGTCGGAGACAGCGTTGAGACGATAGGTGACTATGATCTGGTCCTTATCTGCTGTGAGGATCTTGAACATGTATGGGAAAATGGCGACTGTAAGTCTCAGGATATCAGGGAAGTGACTATACAGTTTTCGCCGGACTTGCTGACGGAAAGCCTCGTGTCGAAAAACCAGTTCGCTTCTATTGCCAGAATGTTTCGTGAAGCTGAGCACGGCTTGGCTTTCGGTATCGGGACTGTAATGAAAGTATATAGCATACTGGATACTTTAGCCTCAGAGAAGCAGCACTTCATGCAGTTCCTTAAGGTTCTTTGGGTTTTATACGAGCTATCGGTAAGTGAGTCAAGAGTTTTGGCTAGCAGTTCCTTCGCCCATACTGAGAGAAACCCCGAGAGTCGCAGGGTCAGGAAAGTCAAACAGTATATAAATGACCATTATACTGATCCTCTGAGACTTGAAACATTGGCTGACATTGTCGGGATGGCTCCGAGCGCGTTCAGCCGTTTCTTCAAGTTGCGGACAGGCAAGTCATTGTCTGATTATGTATTGGATATCCGTTTGGGATATGCGGCACGTATGCTTGTGGATTCTACGAAGAATATATCGGAAATATGTTTTGAATGTGGGTTCAATAATCTCTCTAATTTCAACCGTATATTCAAGGCCAGGCGTGGTACGACTCCGCGAGAGTTCCGTGCCATGTTTAAAAAGAGCAAAGTAATAGTGTGAGGAAAAACAGGAGTTTATGTATTAGTATCAGTATTGGATATATTTGTATTTGTTTGTCATGCAAGGACTCGATACCTTTGCATCGTACAATCATATATTAATAGCACAATGAAACGTATCCTGTTTTCTTTTTTTATGCCGTTGGTCTTCATGTCAGCCCTCTCCTGCAGCAGAGAGTGTTTCGTACGTGTTGAAGACGGCCTGTTTGTTTCAGAAAATGCACCTCTTTATTTTATAGGTACAAATTTCTGGTATGGACCTCTCCTGGCATCAGATTCCGCTGCCGGCAATATGGACAGGCTTTGCAAAGAACTTGACTCATTGAAGCAGTTGGGACTGACAAACCTCAGGGTACTTGTAGGAGGTGATGGAATTTCTGATGAAATGACTAAAATAAAACCTGCGCTCCAGACATCGCCTGGCAAATATGATGAGTCTGTTTTTAAAGGGCTTGACAGATTTCTGGCAGAAATAGGCAAAAGAGACATGAAGGCGGTCCTGTATCTGAACAATACTTGGGAATGGTCAGGAGGATTCGGCCAGTACCTCGAATGGGCCGGAGCCGGAGATGTAGTCATGCCGGATCAGGGATGGGATAAATTCAGAGCCTATACTTCAGGCTTTGTTACAAATGAAAAGGCTAAGAAAATGGCTGCTGACCATATCAGGGCTGTAGTAACACGGGTGAATACAGTAACAGGGAAACCTTATGCGGAAGATTCTGCAATTTTTGCATGGCAGATAGCAAATGAACCACGCTGTTTTTCCGCGTCTGAAGATGTGCGTGATGCATTTGTTGAATGGATATGGGAAACGGCTGCTCTTATCAAGTCATTGGACTCCAATCATATGGTATCTACGGGAAATGAAGGGACAGCCGGCTGTGAAGAGAGTATGGAACTCTATGAGAGATTGCATACCTGCCCGGATATAGATTATATGACCATCCATATATGGCCATATAACTGGAGTTGGGTGAGAAAAGACAGCCTGGCAGAAGATCTTGACAAAGCCATAGAGAAAACCGGCAGATATATTGATGCTCATCTGGAGGTTGCAGAGAAATACGGAAAGCCTGTAGTTCTGGAGGAGTTCGGTTTTCCTCGTGACGGCTTCCTTTTTACAAAAGAGAGTCCGGTTACGGCCAGGGATAAGTATTATAGCTATGTTTTTGACAGATTGGTTGAATCCAAGTCTGAGGGAGGTCTTCTTGCAGGAGTGAATTTCTGGGCATGGGGAGGAATGGCATGCCAGGTTGAGGGCCGTTCTTACTGGCAGGAAGGTGATGATTATTGCGGAGATCCGGCACAGGAACAGCAAGGACTGAATTCAGTCTATATTTCTGACAATTCTACCATCAATATAATAAAGAATGCACAGAGTCTTCTGAATGCCTCTTCAGGACTGCATGTGAAGCCTGTGCTTGAAAATGACTGGATTTATACAGATGAAAGCGGTATAAGACTCGGGGTGGCTGTACGGTCTTCTTCTCTTGAAGGCGGGGATGTGCGTCTTTGCCTCCTTAAAGATACAGGCGATACTGTAACTGTGGAAAATGTGAGGTTTTCTGAAGGAAAATACAGCGACACTCTTTCTTTCAGGATTGATGCAGTCCCCGGATTTTATAAAGTGGAACTTTCTGCCTGTTCAAACGGGACAGTAACATCTTCCGAAACTTTCAATGTCGGTTGTTCTCCTGAAAAAATAGTTTCTTCTGCAGATAAACAGCCTGATTTCGACGATTTCTGGAACAGATCTATGAAAATGCTTGCAGAAGTGTCTCCGGAATATCGTTTTGAGTTTCTTCCGGAGCATTCCGACAGCATCCGCAGGACTTATAGGGTAGAAATGAAATCTTTCGGAGGTGTCAAGGTTTCCGGAATTTATATCGAGCCGGTGAAGCCCGGCAAATATCCTGCTTATATTACATATATGGGATATGGGTCTGAACCTTGGTACAATGATCCTTCGGCAAGGCCTGAGGCTGTTGAGTTTACTCTTTCTATACGTAATCAGGCTCTGAACAGGCTTCCAGGTGAGAAAGATGACTGGGTAGTCAGAGGCCTGGAAGGCGGAAAAGATACATATTATTACCGCGGTGCATTTATGGATGTGATAAGGGCAATCGACTTTGTTTGCAGCAGGGAAAAGACAGATACATCAAGAGTGTTTGCAGAAGGCGGCAGCCAGGGAGGAGCTCTTACGCTTGTGGCAGCTTCTCTGGACAAGAGAATAAGGGCTGTCGCACCGTTTGTGCCGTTCCTTTCGGATTTTCCGGACTATTTCAAAATAGCAAATTGGCCGGCTTATCCTGTCCTTCAGGAGGCCCGCAGACTTGACATTACTGATGAAGAATTGTACAGGATTCTTTCTTATTTTGATATAAAGAACTTTACTGACAAGATTGCCTGTCCTGTGCTTATGGGATTCGGACTTCAGGATTCAGTATGTCCGCCTCATACCAATTTTGCCGGATATAACAGGATTACCTCATCCAAACGTTATGTTACTTTTCCTTATGCCGGACATCAGGTCGAACGAGAGGCAAGGTGGTGGGCAGAAAGAGATGCATTCTTCAAAGAATTTGAAAATCAAAACAAACAATACTAACTACTATGAAAAGAAAGTTATTTACTTCCTTTGTACTGCTTTTGGCAGGGCTTTCTCTTCTGGCTCAGACCAGAGAGGTAAAAGGCACAGTTCTCGATTCTGCCGGACAGCCTATAATAGGTGCAAGTGTTATTGATAATGGCACTCAGAATGGTGCCATTACAGATCTTGACGGAAATTTTTCTATCAATGTGGAAACGGGAGCTGAACTTACAGTTTCTTCCATAGGATATAAAGATTTTACTATTAAAGTCACAGAACAGTCTGAATATAAAGTGACTATGGAAGATGACAGGGAACTTCTCGACGAAGTGGTCGTCGTGGGTTACGGTACAATGAAAAGAAGCGACCTGTCCGGAGCTTCAGTTTCAGTAAACGAGGAATCTCTGAAAGGTTCTGTAATATCTTCTCTTGACCAGTCTCTCCAGGGACGTGCAGCCGGCGTTTCTGCAGTTACCACATCAGGAGCTCCCGGATCATCATCTTCAATAAGAGTCAGGGGACAGGCTACCATCAATGCCAATGCGGAACCTCTTTATGTTATTGACGGTGTGATTGTTCAGGGCGGCGGAGCTTCAGGAGCATCTTTCGGACTTGCGGATGCTCTCGGAAATGGAAAAGTTTCAACTATATCCCCGCTATCTACCATAAATCCTGCAGATATTGTCAGTATGGAAATACTTAAGGATGCTTCCGCTACTGCCATTTATGGAGCTCAGGGTGCAAACGGTGTTGTAATCATTACTACCAAGAGAGGAAAAGCCGGTGAAGCAAAGATTTCCTATGACGGAATGTTTGCTGTTTCACGTCAGACAAAGAGACTGGATATGATGAATCTGCGCGAGTTCGCAGAATTCTATAACGATCTTGCCGTTGTCGGAGAAATGTCAGAACCAAGCGAAGTATATTCGGACCCTTCCATTTTGGGAAGCGGGACCAACTGGCAGGATGCTATATTCCGCACGGCACTCCAGCATCAGCACCAACTGTCTGTTTCAGGCGGTACTGAAAAGGTGCAGTATTATGTGTCCGGGTCTTATATGAATCAGGACGGTACCATTATCGGAAGTAGCTTCAACAGGTTCAGTGTCCGTACAAATCTTGATGCACAGTTGAAAAAGTGGATAAAACTTGGCTTGAATGCGACTTATGCAAACACAAACGATGATCTTAAACTGGCAGATTCCAATCAGGGACTCATTTATTACTCCCTTACTACACGCCCGGACATTCCTATTTATGATATAGATGGAAATTATGCCACTGTAGTTGATGAGCACAATCTTAATCCCAATCCGATAGGGATAGCAATGGAGGACGATATACTTCTTAACAGACAGAAACTTTCAGGAAGCATTTTCGCTGACATCACTCCGGTCCGTAATCTTGTATGGAGGACAGAGGTAGGCTATGATTTCAGCTGGAGTAAGGCTGAACGTTATAAACCTATGCTTGACTTCGGTAACTGGACCAGAGATACGAATGAAAGCAGTATCCAGAACAACAAGAATATTTTCTGGCAGGTGAAGAACTATCTGACATACTCGAATACTTGGGGAAAGCACAGTCTGACAGCGATGGCCGGACAGGAATTGTGGGAGTCAAGATATGAATATGCAAGTGTATTCAATAACAGTCTTCCGTCAGATTCTGTCCATAATCCCGCCCTTGGAACAGGAGATCCTAAAATAGGAGCAGGTTTCGGCAGTTCTTCTATGGCATCATTCTTTACCAGAGAGACATATAACTATGACAACCGCTATCTTCTTACATATACGTACCGTTATGACGGATCTTCGAATTTCGGTCCTGACAACCGCTGGGCCGGATTTCACTCAGTGGCGGCATCCTGGAGATTTTCGAATGAGAAGTTTTTTGAAAAAATAAAGAAAGTAATCAGCAATGGAAAGCTCAGACTGGGCTGGGGTCAGACAGGTAATGCGAATATCGGAGGATATGCCTGGGGCTCTGCTATCAGTAAGATGCCTACAGGTTTGGGAATGGGATACCGCCCTTCTAATATTCCAAATACTGCCATACGTTGGGAGTCCCAGGAACAGTTCAATATAGGTCTCGATTTGGGATTCTTCCAGGACAGGCTGAACCTTATATTGGATCTTTACATGAAGAGGTCTGACGATATGCTTATGTCCATGCAGCTTCCTTCATATATGGGAACTCAGGGAAACGGTTCGTCTGTACTTGCTGCTCCTAAAGGGAATTATGGAAGCATAGAGAACAAAGGTCTGGAAATCACCCTTGATGCCCATCCTTTTACAGGCGAGTTTTCGTGGGATTCCAACATTCAGTTTTCTTTCAACAGAAACAAGCTTCTTTCTTTGTCAGGGACAGAAAACGCTTCGCTTATAGGTTATGGACAGTACAATGATGTAGTGTGTGTCTCATCAATAGGAGAATCTCTGTACAATTTCTACGGATATGAGGTGGAAGGTGTATATGAGTCTCTTGAAGATTTGCAGAATTCTCCGAAGCCTGTAAAATATCCTGCCGACGGAGTATTCAACAAGAGCAATACAGTCTGGGTAGGAGACTTGAAATTCAAGGATCAGCTGACAGTAGATACAGACGGTGACGGAACTCCTGATGCCGGTGACGGTGTGATAGATGAAAACGACCGTGTTAATATCGGTTCGCCACTTCCGTTGTTTACTTTCGGGTGGACAAATACATTCAGGTATAAGGGGTTTGATCTGACATTGTTCCTTAACGGTTCTTATGGTAACAAAGTGTTGAATTACAATGCTATTACACTTACTCATATGAACAGTGCATGGACAAATCAGTTGAATTCGGTGTCAGACAGGGCAAAACTGGTCCCGATTGATCCGGGTAAAGTCTATGCGGACGGTTCGAAATGGTATGATGACATCACAAACGTAAAAGTTGCAAACAGCGGTACGAAAACTCCTCGTGCCACAATCAATGACCCTAATGACAACGACAGAATCAGTTCACGTTATGTAGAGGATGGCTCGTATCTCCGTATCAAGAACTTGACATTGGGATATACTTTCCCTAAAAAGTGGATGCAGAAGGCCCATATAGAGAATTTGCGTATTTACTGCAATATCCAGAACTTATATACTTTTACCAAATATACGGGATATGACCCTGAAATCGGTGCAAGTACACAGGATGCTACAGGTCTTACTTATGGAATAGACAATGGACGTTATCCAAGTCCGACAACGTATTCATTTGGTCTGAATATTACATTCTAATTTTAATTTGCGAATATTATGAAAAAGATAATAAACAGAGCAGTACTTGCCGGAGCCGCTTTTGCCGGGCTTGTGTCATGCAGCGAGTTCCTTGACCGTCCAACAGAGGATACGTACAATGTGGACAATTTCTATCAGAATGACGTCCAGTGTATTCAGGGAGTCAACTATTTGTACAACTCACCATGGTTTGATTTCAACAGGGCATTCCTGTGGGTCGGGGAAGTTATGTCAGGAAACCTTTATATGAGTGAAAGCATGTATATGGACCTTTCCCTTAACGGTACTGATTCGGACCTTAAAAATATGTCATACTCGCTATGGGCTGTGAACGGACATGCTAACACGGTGATTAAGAATATATTGAATTCAGAAGGCCCTTCACAGGCAGTTAAAAACCAGTGTATCGGGGAAGCTCTTACCTGGAAGGCTTTCGCATATTTCTTTATGGTGCGCAGCTTCGGAGAAGTTCCAATTATCCATGATAATTCTGATCTTATAGCTTCCGGAAACTACAACAATGTATATAAAGCCACGAAGGCAAATGTATATGAGTATATAGTAATGACCCTTGAAAAGGCTATGTCACTTCTTCCTAAATCCGGAGTCAGTGCTGACGGACGAATAGATTATTATGCTGCCGAAGCTTTGCTGGCAAAAGTGTATCTTACAAAGGCAGGTATTTCCGGTGCATTGGATGCTGAAGACTTGAAGAAGGCGGCAGCATATGCAAAAGATGTAATAGATAACTCAGGGCGGGATCTTATGGAAGAGTATTCTGATATATTCAGACTTGCAAACAACAAGAACAAGGAATGTCTTATATCCTGGCACTGGGTGGCAGGACGTGATCCATGGACACAGCAGAATGCCATTCAGCCTGACCTTGCCATGACCGGTTTTTCAGATTTTGAAGAAAACTGCTGGGGCGGATGGAGAGGTCCGTCTGTAGATCTTCAGGAAGCATTCGGTGTCAGTGCCATTGACAATCCTGAAGTGAGAAAGTCTGAGCAGGACAAGCGTCGCATCGCAACTCTTATGATGGCCGGAGATAAATACGATTATTTCTGGACTGACAAGGGCGGCTTTGACTACCTCCGTTTCATATATGATGCAGATGATTATGGCAAGGGCGGCCCGAGCGGAACATTCCAGTCTCCTACAGGAGCTAATGTTGTGAAGCATCTGACAGGACGTCAGGCAGACCATATTGCCGGTACCGGTACATCGGCTATGAATATGGCGACATCTCTTGCAACACATCTTCTACGTTTCTCTGATGTCCTGCTGATATATGCCGAGGCGATGACAGGTACGGCAGGGGAGACTTCGGATGCTACTGCCATTGAAGCTTTCAACAGAGTCCGCCGTCGTGCTGGTGTAAAAGAGGTATCTGCTCCTCTGACTTGGGATCAGGTTTGGAAGGAATGCCGTCTTGAACTTGCTCTTGAAGGAGACCGCTGGTATGACTTTGTGAGACTGTCATATTATGATATGGACAGGGCCATTTCTGAAATAAAGTCGCAGAAGAGAAACCAGTGGTATGGCTTGGATGCTTTGTACAAGTCTTACTATGATTCGGGGTATAAAGTATGGAATATAACCGAAGATGTGAAATACAATACAGATACCCCGGCTCCAAATGTTACTGCTGGCAGTTTTACGCTTCCGTTCCCTACAGAGGATTTGGTTTTCAACCCTAATCTTGCAAAACCTGCTGTAGAAGTTAATGTAAGGGAGATGTACAGTTATGACTTTTAATCCAGACCGCTGAATGCTAACCAGAAAAATTTCGAAAGTATGAAACATGTATATGATTATCTTAAACCGGCGTCAGTGCTTGTCGCTTTGCTTGCCATGTTTGCAGCAGTTTCATGTGAGGATGAGCCAGACCGTTTTGAACTTGCTGACGGACTGCCGGAAGTAAGTTATATCCGCCCGGTAAGCGCAGAATCAGCTGATTCCCTTCTTACTGGAGCATATATGGACAATATGATTTGTATCGTAGGAAACAATCTCAGAAGCATATATGAACTTTGGTTCAATGACAGGAAGGCTGTGCTCAATACAAGTTATATCACTGACAATACTTTGATAGTGAATGTTCCAGGTGTGATTCCAAGTGTGGTTTCAGACAAGATTTATATGGTGACCGCAGCAAGAGATACTGTGACTTATGACTTCAGTGTACTTGTTCCGGGGCCTGTTATGACATCAATGTCTTGCGAGCAGGTGCCTGCAGGAGGAGAAGCTGTTATTTACGGTGATTATTTTATAGATGATCCTAATGTTCCTCTTACTGTAACTTTTTCCGGAGATGTAAAGGCAAAGGAAATAAAGTCAATAACAAAGACTGCAATAACCTTAGTTGTGCCGGAAGGGGCACAGGAGGGTGCTGTCACAGTAGAGACTATTTATGGAACAGCGAAGAGTACATTCCATTATCTTGACAGTAGAGGAATGATGTTCGAGTTTGACGGTCTGACAGGACTGGAAAATCATGGATGGCATAACCGTACTATTTCTGATGAAGGCGGCCTGACAGGAAAGTATGTCCAGCTTGGTGACGGTACAACAGTTATGAGTGAAGACGGCGGCTGGAATGATTCGCAGTTTGCATTCGAGTATTGGTGCGGCTCATGGGACAATCCGCAGAATATGACTTCCGGAAACGGAATGGCACTCCATAATCTGGTGGACTTCACTGATTACGGCAATATGGCCCTGAAGTTCGAGATGTGTGTTCCGAAAGATACACCGTGGAGCGCGGGTGCAATGCAGATAGCCTTTGCAGGATATGACAAAGTGACTTATTCCGGAAATCCGGTCGAAGGGTATGACGGAGCTGTAGCATCTGCAAATGCATACATATTCAATGGAGAAGATGGTAAGAACGGATCTTGGGGCCGGGCTTTGTACCGTCCTTGGCTTTCGGCTGACGGAGGAGTTTTCCATACCGATGACAAATGGATTACAGTTACTGTTCCTATGTCAGATTTCAAGTATGACAGGTTGGGTTCTGTGACAGACAACTTGTTTACATCGGAAATAGATTTTTCCAGCCTTACAATATTTGTAGTCGGAGGTGGTGTTAACGGGACAGAATGTACTCCAGTCATTAAGATAGACAATATCAGGGCTGTACCTAACAGATAGTAAATTTAAAAAATTTGGAAGCTATGAAAAATATATTTTATATTCCTGCATTGTTTGCCTTCTGTCTGTCGGTTTTAATAAGCTGTCAGTCTGAGCGGCTGAGTACGGATCAATTTGACGGTGAAGGGGTGGTTTTGAGGGCTTATGGCCCGCAGCCTGTCCTAAGAGGCGGAGAACTGCGTTTTTTGGGAATAAATCTGGACAGAGTGACGGCCGTGAAAATACCAGGGATAGAGCCTGTGACGGAGATTGAGGTTGTCGCTGCCGGTTCAAACAGCGAAATACGCATTTCTGTGCCAGTCGAAGGTCCGCAGCCCGGACTTCTGACCTTGGTTACTTCTGATGGACAGGAGATTGTCACCAAAACGGAACTGACATATTCAGAACCGATAGTTCTTGACAGTTTTTCTCCTGCGTCTGTCCGTCCGGGAGATATTCTGACCCTGAAAGGTGACTATCTGAACCTTATGCATGAGGTCATATTTGAGGAAGAGGTTCTTGTTTCCGAGAAAGATTTTTTAAAGCATACAAGATATGAAATTCAGGTAAAAGTACCTGCAGAAGCCTGTACAGGACAGCTTGGCGTAGGAGATGTTGATGAAATGGATGAAGCGAATGCAGACCTTGTTCCGAACCGCTCGTACTTTGAAGAAGAACTGGTTGTAGCTGCACCTGAGGTGACTTCAGTATCTGCACAAAGATGGAAAGCAGGAGAAACTGTTGAAGTTAAAGGAAAGAATCTGGATTTTGTGAAATCAGTTGTGCTCCCGGGTGCCGAGGTAGAGGAGTTGAATGTAACGGAAAACGGAGAGGTCCTGGATTTTGTATTGCCAGCAGAGGCAGCGGATGGAAAAATCGTTCTTGTGGCTCTTTCCGGAGTAGAGGTGGTTGCAGGAAGTTATGTTGCAGTCGTTCCGACAGAACTCGCAGCAGAGCCGGAGCAGGTGAAGGCCGGGGAAGAACTGACTGTTTCAGGAAAAGATCTGGATATGGTAACTTCCGTAACTTTGCCTGGAGACGTGGCCGTGGAAGCATTCGAATATTCGGAAGGGAATATAAAATTTGTAGTTCCGGATACCGCTCAGGAAGGTGATATGGTTCTGGGAATGGCAAACGGCAAGACAGTTTCTACAACTTATTCTTTAGTCAAGCCGTCAGTTACGGAATATAGTGCGAATCCTGCAGCTGCAGGATCTGACCTCATAGTCAGAGGTGAAAACCTTGATCTGGTGAAAAGTGTATCTTTTGCCGGTGGCGCAATAGTGGAAACAGCAGATGCAAAGGAAGGAGAATTGACAGTGGCAGTACCTACTACGGCGGAGTCTGGAGTCTTGACTCTTAATCTGAATAACGGTACATATGTGACCGGGCCTGAACTGGCAGTGGCAAAGCCAGAGGCATGTTATGTTACGGAACTTCCGGCAGAAGGCACGGAAATATTTGGAGGATCGGTACTTATTCTGCCGGTAGCCAATGAAGACAAACTGGCAGGAGTTCAGGTGAATGGTGCTGAAACTGATTTTCTGCTGAACGGCAGCAGTCTCTATGTATCTCTTCCAGCATCTGCCGGAAAAGGTACAATACTTAAACTCATTTCATCCAATGGCTCTGTTGAATATGTGATAGACTGTATTCCAGGAACAGTTACTAACATAGAACTGTGGTCAGGCAGCTGGAGCAGCGGAAACTGGAGCGGAAACCAGGATCTTGCCTGGGGCGGCTATGACTGGGCTTCCATAGATATTACCGGACGTAAGGCGACATTGGTATTTGACTTCGAAATTGATCCTTCTCAGACTTGGGGAACAATATCTCTCAGAGTAGGAGACGGATGGGCAAACCTTGCCGGAGCCGAGGCTCAGTATGATATCACTTCCGGACAGACAGTTCTTGAGGTGGCTTTCACTCAGGAAATGCTGGATGACCTGAATGCCAGGAACGGTCTTGTTCTGACAGGAGCAAACTATACGCTAAAAAAACTTACACTTAAGTTGGAATAAAAATCAGGATATAGTGAAAACAATAAAGTTCATATTGGCGGCAATAAGCATAGTGGCGTTAGTTGCCTGTCAGAAAAAAGAGGAAAGCGGTGACCGGTCTCAGGCCAAGCCCCCGGTCCTTCTCTCTTCTGTTCCGGAAAACGGAGCTGAGGGCATTACTGGAACAAGTGTGGAATTGAAACTTGAGTTCGATGTCAATGTCATGTGTCCTACGTCGGAAAGGAACAGGATAACTGTAGATAATGAGGCTGCTATTTACAGTATTGATGCCTATATGAAGGAGATTGTCCTGACTGTTTCAGGCCTTGACGCTGGAAAAACATATACGGTGGATTTTCCGGAAGGAACAGTCATAGGGTACAACGACAATCCTGTCCGTCAGTTTTCAATCAAGTTTTCCACCAGGTCTTCCGAACCTGACAGGCCTCAGGAAATAGATGAATATCTGGTAACTCCGGATCCGATTCCAAATGCATCCAGACTTTATGAATATCTTCGTTCAATATACGGGGAAAAGACACTATCCGGATCTATGGCCAAAGTCAGCTGGAATATTGACGAAGCGGAATGGGTGAAGAAATGGACAGGCAGTTACCCTGCTATCGCGGTATTTGATTATATCCACTTGGATTATTCTCCGGCTGATTGGATTGATTACGGGAATATTGCCACGGTAAAGGAATGGTTTGACAAAGGAGGGATAGTCAGCGCAGGATGGCATTGGAATGTCCCTGTGTCAAAAGGAAGCCAGGAACTTTCGACATCTGCAGATGTGGATTTCAGTGCGGCCGAGGCTGTGAAGGAAGGAACATGGGAAAATAGTGTAATCAAGGAGGATCTCGAAAAGATAGCGGAATATCTTTTACTCCTTCAGGCTGAAAATATTCCTGTAATCTGGAGACCTATGCATGAAGCGGCAGGGAATACATATACGGAATACCATAGCGGAGCATGGTTCTGGTGGGGCAAGGACGGAGCTGAAGCCTATGTATCTCTGTGGAGGTATGTCTTCGACTATTTCTCCCGGAAGGGTCTGAGAAATCTTATTTGGGTATGGACCACTCAGACTTCATCAGAAATGGATTCAGACTATGACTTCTATCCCGGTGACAGTTATGTCGATATAGTTGGAAAGGATATTTATAACGTGAACGATGCGGCTGACATTTCAGCCATGTTCAAGACCGTGACCCGCAAGTCTCCGACAAAAATGGTGACTTTGTCTGAATGTGGAAACGTATCTGAAATCGGAAAACAGTGGAATGAAGAAGCCAGATGGCTTTACTTTATGCCATGGTATGACTATGATAATGATTTTTCTGAAAACTTTGCTCATGACCATGCCGGTATAGCATGGTGGAAGGAAGCATTTGATTCTCCTGAAGTCATTACTTTGGATGAACTTCCTTCAGGATTGTATGAGTGAATTTAATTTTGCGTGAAGATGAGATTCAAAACAACATTAATATTGAGCATTATGACATTGTCTGCTTGTTCTGCAGGATCAGATCCTGTTTATAAAGATGCGTCGGCCCCTGTGGAAAAAAGAGTGGAAGATCTTCTCGGAAGGATGACACTTGAGGAAAAGGTGGGTCAGATGAACCAGTTTGTCGGGATTGAGCATATAAAGACCAATGAGTCATCTCTGACTGAGGAAGAGTTGAAGAACAATACGGCTCAGGCCTTTTACCCCGGCTTTCCGGCAAAAGAGGTGGAGCGGATGACAAGAGAAGGTCTGATAGGATCGTTTCTTCATGTCATTACACTGGAAGAAGCCAATTATCTCCAGTCGCTTGCACTCCAGAGCCGTCTGTCCATCCCTGTAATTTTCGGTATAGATGCCATTCATGGCAATGCCAATGCTCCTGACAATACTGTCTATCCTACAAATATAGGCCTTGCATCCTCTTTTGACCTTGATCTTGCGTACAGGATAGCGCGTGAGACAGCAGCTGAAATGCGTGCAATGAATATGCACTGGACATTCAATCCTAATGTAGAGGTAGCCAGAGATCCGCGTTGGGGCAGGGTTGGAGAGACATTCGGAGAAGACCCATATCTGGTTTCCCTTATGGGGGCTGAAACAGTGCGAGGGTATCAGGGGGACTTGTCATCAGATGACGTTCTGGCCTGTATCAAGCATTTCGTAGGCGGCAGCCAGCCGATAAATGGTACCAACGGTTCTCCGACAGATCTTTCGGAAAGGACATTGCGGGAAGTCTTTTTCCCTCCGTTCCGAAAAGGAGTTGAGGCTGGCGCAATGTCGCTGATGACAGCTCATAATGAACTTAACGGAATACCATGTCACAGCAATGACTGGCTTATGGAGGATGTTCTGAGGAAAGAATGGGGGTTTGAAGGCTTTGTGGTGAGTGACTGGATGGATATAGAACACATACACGATCTTCATGGAACGGCGGAAAATATAAAAGAGGCTTTCTACCAGAGTATTATGGCCGGAATGGACCTCCATATGCACGGAATACACTGGAATGAATATGTTTGCGAACTTGTGAGGGAAGGCCGTATTCCGGAGTCAAGGATAGACATGTCAGTGAGAAAGATACTGGAAATCAAATTCCGTCTCGGACTTTTCGAGCATCCTTATGCAGATCCGGAAACCACTATGGATGTGAGACTTTGCGAGAGTCATCGGCGCACAGCACTTGAAGCTGCACGCAAGTCTGTAGTTCTGCTTAAAAATGACGGTCTTCTTCCTTTGGATTCAGGAAAATACCGTAAAGTTCTTGTGACAGGAATCAATGCCGATGACCATAATATACTTGGAGACTGGAGTGCAGTCCAGAAACCTGAAAACGTGACTACAGTACTTGAAGGTCTGAGAGAGCTTTGTCCAGAAACAGACTTCGTGTTTGTTGACCAGTCTTGGGATCCGCGCAATATGTCTGAATCCAAAGTGGAGGAGGCCGCGGATGCTGCGCGCAAGTGTGATTTGAATATTGTAGTGGCAGGCGAATATATGTTCCGCGGAAGGTGGACGGAACGGACATCAGGAGAAGATACGGACCGTTCCGACATTGATCTTGTGGGGCTTCAGAATGAGCTTATAGAGAAAGTGTCCGCTTCAGGCAAACCTACTGTGCTTGTCCTTATTTCAGGCCGACCGCTTGGAGTTCAGTGGGCTGCAGAGCACCTTCCTGCAGTGCTTAATGCGTGGGAGCCCGGCATGTACGGAGGTCAGGCCATAGCTGAAATCCTGTACGGGAAAGTGAATCCGTCAGCCAAACTTGCCGTTACGGTTCCTCGCTCTGCAGGACAGGTCCAGATGATATATAATCACAAGCCTTCACAGTATTTCCATCCGTATGCAGTGACACCGAGCACTCCTCTGTATCCTTTCGGGTACGGACTGTCTTATACTGAATATGAGTATTCTGATTTAAGGACAGATACGGATACAATCGCGACAGACGGCACTGTTAAAGTAAGTGTCAACGTCAGAAATGCGGGTAAAATGGCTGGTGATGAAATCGTACAACTTTATATCAGGGACAGGTTTTCCCAGGTAACAAGACCTGTTAAGGAGCTGAAAGATTTTGCAAGGGTTCATCTTGAACCGGGTGAAACCAGGACTGTTGAGTTCGCAGTAACACCTGATAAATTGAGCTTCCTTGACAAGAAACTTCGTCCCATAGTGGAGCCCGGAGAGTTTATACTGATGGTAGGACCGTCTTCCGCTGACAGTGATCTGCTGAAGACAAGTTTTTGGGTTAAATGATGTATTATGAATAAGATTTTAGTGAATTTCTTGGCAGGGACAGTCCTGTTGCTGCCCGGTTGTACCGACAGAGCGGAATATCCTCACCTTGACCATAATGCAGTAAAACTGCTTTCAAAAATGGAGGTTTCGGCCACGGAAGGAAAAATTATGTACGGTCATCAGGACGATCTGATGTACGGTCATACATGGAGAGCAGGGGAAGAGGCGACGCTCGGCCGTTCGGATGTGAAAGAAGCGTGCGGTGACTATCCTGCTGTATTGGGAATGGATTTGGGAGGTATTGAACTGCAGAATGAAAGAAATCTGGACGGATGCCTTTTCAGCCATATAAGGGATGCCGCCGTTTCACATTATGAGAAGGGAGGAATAGTTACATTTTCCTGGCATATCGCCAATCCTCTGACAGGAGGGGATTCCTGGGATATCTCCTCTAAAGAAACGGTACCCTCTATCCTTGAAGCTGGTGCAAAACATGAACAGTTCAGGCAATGGCTTTCAAGATGTGCTGATTTCCTATCGTCTTTGAAAGACAGCAGTGGAGAGACTGTCCCTGTTATATTCAGACCTTGGCACGAACATACGGGAAGCTGGTTCTGGTGGGGCAGGGACTTGTGTTCTGTAGAGCAGTACAAGGCTTTATGGACAATGACATTTGATTATATGACTAAGGAAAGAGGCCTGAAAAATCTCATCTGGTCATATTCTCCCGGAGCCGGTACTGATGCTGCAGGCTATATGGAACGCTATCCTGGTGACAGCATGGTAGATATGTTGGGTCTTGACTGCTATCAGTATGGAGAATTGCCGGAGTCTAATCGTGCATATGCAAAGCAGCTTGATGAGACATTGTCATTTATATCATTGATAGGAAAAGAGCATTCCAAGCCTGTGGCTCTTACTGAAACAGGCCTTGAATCCATATCTGAGCCAAAGTGGTGGACGGAAGTCCTGTATCCTGTGATAGAAAAATATTCTCTGGTCTATGTCCTGACCTGGAGAAATGCCTGGGATCGGCCTGAGCATTATTATGCGCCGTGGCCCGGTTCTCCTGACGAAAGTGATTTCAAGGATTTTTACGCATTGCCGCGTACTGTTTTTCTCAGCGAATTGAATAATTAAGAATTAGAAATAAAACGTATTTGAAATGAACTACGATGAAAGACTTGATTGGTTGAAGAGTAATTATGAAGCTCTTATAACAAGAAAAAATGAACCATTGGAGGGGAACGGCATATATTGCAGATACAAGTATCCGGTACTTACAGGAGAGCATGCACCTCTTTTCTGGAGATATGATTTTGACCGGAATGACAATCCTTTCCTTATGGAAAGGTTCGGAATCCATGCCACATTCAATTCAGGAGCCATAAAGTGGAACGGCAAATATATTCTTGCAGTAAGAGTGGAAGGGGCGGACAGAAAATCTTTTTTTGCCATAGCCGAAAGTCCAAACGGTGTTGACAACTTCCGCTTTTGGGACTATCCGGTCTCTCTCCCTGATTATGGAGTGCCTGCCACCAATGTGTATGATATGAGACTTACAGCACACGAGGACGGATGGATTTACGGTATTTTCTGCGTGGAAAGAAAGGATCCTGATGCTCCGGAAGGAGATTTGTCATCAGCTGTAGCCGCAGCAGGAGTCGCAAGGACAAAAGATTTGAAAACCTGGGAAAGACTTCCTGATATGGAGTCAAAGTCCCAGCAACGCAATGTCGTCCTGCATCCGGAATTTGTAAACGGCAAGTATGCGCTTTATACCAGGCCGCAGGATGGTTTCATTGATGCCGGAACAGGTGGAGGAATAGGTTGGGCTCTGGTTGATGATATGACACATGTGCAGATAAAGGAAGAGAAAATTATAAATGCAAGGCATTACCACACTATTAAAGAACAGAAAAACGGGGAAGGTCCTGCTCCTATAAAGACATCCAGGGGATGGCTTCATCTCGCACACGGTGTACGCGGATGTGCTTCCGGACTTAGATATGTGCTTTATCTCTATGTGACTTCTCTTGAAGACCCATCAAAGGTAATCGCTGAGCCTGGCGGCTTCTTCCTTGTTCCGGAAGGGGAGGAATATGTCGGTGATGTGATGAATGTGCTTTTTTCTAACGGATGGATTGCCGATGAAGATGGAAAAGTCTATATTTACTATGCGTCTTGCGATACGCGTATGCATGTGGCAGTGTCATCTGTAGATAAGCTTTTGGACTATTGTTTCAATACAGAGCCGGACGGATATACTACTACTGACTCGGTAAAGAGACTTAACAGATTGATTGATAAGAATTTGAAAAAATGACTGGAAAAACAGGACTGACAGAGAAAATCGGCTATGGTTTGGGAGATATGTCTTCCTCAATGTTCTGGAAGATATTTTCCTACTATCTGCCGTTTTTCTATTCCAATGTTTTCGGACTGTCACTTGCACACGCAGGGACACTCCTTCTGATAACCAAACTGTATGACGCTGTCTCTGACCCTGTTATGGGAGCAATAGCTGACAGGACAGAAACCAGATGGGGCAAGTACAGACCTTATCTTCTCTGGTGCGCATTGCCCTTTGCCATAGCCGGAGTGCTGACATTCACTACTCCGGATACCGGCTACGGATTCAAGCATATGTTTGCGTATGTGACCTATCTTATTATGATGACAGCATATACGGCAATCAATGTCCCTTACGGGGCGATGCTTGGTGTGATCACTCCTGATTCGAGGGAAAAGACTGTGTTTTCGTCATACAGGATGTTTTTCGCCTATGCCGGAAGCTTTGTTGCTCTCGCTATCTTCGAGCCTTTGCAGAATTTTTTCAGGACAGGATGGGGTGAAGGAGTCAGTGTCGGGACTTCCTGGCAGTATTCTATGGTGGTTGTAGGTTTGCTATGCGCTGTCCTTTTCATTCTGTGTTTTGCCATGACTAAAGAGAGGGTGAAGATTCCGGTCTCAGAAGAAAAGGAAAGTTCCATACTCAAGGATCTCAGATGCCTTGCTTCCAACCGTCCTTGGTGGATTCTTCTCGGAGCGGCTATCGGCATCCTGCTGTTCAATTCTATCAGAGGAGGGGCGGCTGCATATTATTTCAAGGATGTAGTAGGAGCAGGAGCAATCTTTACTTGCGGGGTCTATCTTGCGGTAGGAGAGGTGGCCAATATGGCCGGTGTCGCGCTGGCTGTTCCTCTTTCTGATAAAATAGGCAAGAAATCATCATATATGTTTTCGCTTATAGTAGCGGCAGTACTCAGTTTATTCATATTTTTCATCCCTGACACGACTGCGGGAATGTGGATTCTGATGGTTCTGCAGATACTTATAAGTATTGCGACAGGGGTGACCTTGCCTCTGTTGTGGAGTATGTTCGCTGATATTGCGGACTATTCCGAATATAAAAACGGAAATGCTTCCACAGGACTCATATTTTCATCGTCTTCCATGGCTCAGAAATTCGGAGGGGCATTTGGCAGTGCGTTGATTCTGTGGGTTCTTGCCGCTTTCGGATATGATACTTCAGAAGCTGCCGTACAGACAGCGGGAACTGTCGGCGGTCTGAAAGCCATGATGAGCTGTATTCCTGCGGCCGGAGCTTTTATGGCTGCTGCAGTAGTGGCGTTTTATCCGTTGACAGAAAAGAAAATGAGTGAAATATCGTCTGCTCTTGCAGCACGGAGAAATAATAATTGATATGAGGAATATATTCATTTCCATTGTAGTTTTGATATGCTCGTCCTTTACAGCCGGGGCGGCTCCTTCAGGAACCCCTGTAAGCAACAACGGCTGGCTTTCAGTAGAAGGGACTATGCTTGTAAATGAGCAGGGAACGCCTGCCGTATTGGCCGGAGTCAGTCTCGGATGGCACAACCTGTGGCCAAGATTCTATAACGAAGGTGTGGTACGACATCTTGCTCAGGATTGGAAATGCAGCGTAATCAGAGCATCAATCGGTGCCGAAATAGAAGGAAATTTTGCAGATGACCCTGAGCATGCCTTATCATGCCTTTTTTCTGTTGCAGATGCGGCTATCGAGCAGGGAATCTATGTGATAGTGGATTGGCACGCACATAAACTCCGGCTTGATGAGGCCGAGAGGTTCTTTATGGCAGCAGTCGAGCGCTATAAAGGAGTACCCAATGTAATTTACGAAGTATTTAATGAGCCTGTCGAAGACAGTTGGGAAGACGTAAAGGCTTATTCCGAGAAAATCATAAGCCTGATCAGATCTGTGGAGCCAAAGGCTCTTGTACTCGTAGGGTCGCCTCATTGGGATCAGGATGTCCATATCGCTGCAGACAACCCTATCAAAGGAGTCGATAATATTATGTACACGCTTCATTTCTATGCCGGGACTCACGATTCTTATTTGAGGGAGAGGGCTGATTATGCCTTGTCAAAGGGACTTCCTGTTTTCGTGTCCGAGTGTGCAGGAATGAATGCAGACGGAGACGGGCCTCTTGATATGGAAGAGTGGAACAGATGGACAGAGTGGATGGATGAAAATGGCTTGAGCCGGGTTATGTGGTCTGTGTCGGACAAGAACGAGACGTGCTCGATGCTTCTTCCGTCGGCTTCATCTGCCGGACCATGGAAAGATGCAGTGGTGAAACCATGGGGAAAAGCAGTGAAAGAGACGCTGGAGACATTTGGCCGTAAAAATAACACTCTTGAACATATTTCGACACCCGGCCTTTCTCTCGTGATAGACGCTCCAAAAGGAAAGGGCTTGGGTATAAGATATTTCGGGCGAAGAATAAGTGCTTCGGATATTGCATCCCTGCCGGCTTCAGGGGCCGGCTTTCATGATGCTTATCCGGCATACGGGATGAATTGTCCTTCAGGGGCTGCGATAGAAGTATGTCATAATGACGGAAACAAGACACTGGATATGGCTGTAGAAAAGGTTTCCGTAGAGAGAGACTCCGTGACTGTCACCACAAGAGTCACTTTAAAAGACAGGTTTTATCCGTTTTTTGTTGATGTCTGCTGGAAAGCCTGGCAGGATTGTGACATGATTCAGACTTGGACTGAAATCAGAAATATGGAAAAGAAGACAGTCGTGCTTGACAAGTTCGCTTCCGGCGTCCTTCCTGTCAGACGAGGTGATGTATGGGTATCTCACCTTTACGGCTCTTGGGCCAATGAAGGGATAGTCTCATGTGAGCCTCTTCTTCCGGGAGTAAAAATGATAGAAAACAAAGATGGTATAAGAAATGCGCATACGTCGCATGCCGAGGTAATGATTTCTCTTGACGGGAAACCTGAAGAAAATACGGGAGATGTTATCGGAGCTGCTTTATGTTACAGCGGAAACTATTTCCTGAAATTCTATACAGGTGATACGGATTATCATTCTTTCCATGCCGGAATAAATCCGGATGCATCGGAATATCCTCTTTCTTCCGGAGAGACATTCGTCACCCCTCCTCTTGCGCTGACATATAGCGGAGAAGGATTGAGCGGAGTCAGCCGTAATTTTCACAGGTGGGCAAGAAAATATTCATTGGCACACGGCGATAAGGAAAGGAAAATCTTGCTCAACAGTTGGGAAGGGGTCTATTTCGATATTAATCAGGAGGGAATGGATCAGATGATGGCGGATATAGCTTCGATGGGAGGTGAACTTTTTGTTATGGATGACGGCTGGTTTGGAGACAAGTATCCGAGAAATGTAGATAATTCCTCACTTGGAGACTGGACCGTCGATACAAGAAAACTACCCGACGGTATTGATGGCCTTCTTGCTGATGCACGCAGACACGGTATCGGGTTCGGGATCTGGATTGAGCCGGAAATGACCAACAATATCAGCGAACTTTACGAGAAGCATCCTGACTGGGTTTTGAAAGCTTCCAACAGAGAACCTGTTACAGGTCGCGGAGGTACACAGCTTGTACTGGATCTGGCCAACCCTGAAGTTCAGGATTTCGTATTTGGAGTGGTTGACGGACTTTTGTCAAAATGGCCTGAAATCGAATATATTAAGTGGGATGCCAATATGTCGGTTATGGAACATGGCTCCATGTATCTTCCCGAAAAGGAACAGACTAAACTGTATATTGAATACCATAGAGCTCTGGCATCCGTATGTGACAGAATCAGGGCAAAATATCCGGATGTTACTATCCAGGCTTGTGCTTCAGGAGGAGGAAGGGCAAATTACGGTATTCTTCCATGGTTTGACGAATTTTGGGTAAGTGACAATACTGATGCACTCCAAAGGATATACATGCAGTGGGGTACTTCTTATTTCTTTCCGGCAATAGCAATGGCCTCACATATCAGTGCCGCTCCGAACCATCAGACATTCAGGACTATACCTCTTAAGTACAGGATAGATGTAGCCATGAGCGGTAGGCTTGGTATGGAGATTCAGCCAAAGAATATGACAGAAGAGGAGAAAACTCTTTGCAGCAAGGCTATCGCAGAGTACAAACTCATTCGTCCTGTCGTACAGTTCGGGGATATTTATCGTCTGGTCTCTCCGTATGATGATAAAGGAGCAGCTGCCATGATGTATTGTTCTCCGGAAAAGGACCGGGCTGTGTTTTATTGGTGGAAGCTTGAGCATTTTTGTAACCAGCATCTTCCGAGGGTGAAGATGGCGGGTCTTGATCCTGATGCAAGATACCGTGTCCGTGAACTTGTGCGTATTGACAACGAGCCTCTTGCATTTGAGGGGAAAATCTTTACCGGAGAGTTCCTTATGACGTCCGGTCTTGAAATTCCATATACTCATAAGGTTGACTATCATAAACAGAATGACTGGTCAAGCAGAGTCTTATATTTGGAAGCTGTCAGGTAAGAAACAGTTTGAAAATTTTAAAAAATTTAGTAAAAGCTTCTTGGAAAGAATTACTTGCGAAACTTGATAAGAATGAAATAATGTTTGTAAAGTGCGGTTTTTATATAAGGATGGTTGCAGCTGTGGCTTTGGCAGCAGTTGCAACCATATGCTTTTCAGTCACAGATGCTTCAGCCTGGCCTTTGAAAGCAGATATGGAGAGTCCTGAGCCTCGCAGTGATATAAATGAAGCAAGATTCAGGAAGCGGATATCTCTGGCAGGGGAATGGGACAGCAGTCTGGGTAGATGCACACTTCCCGGTACAACGGATGAGAACCGGTTGGGGCCGGGCAATCATGACAGGTCGGAAACAGGTGCACTGACCAGACTTTATCCATATAGAGGAAAAGTCCTTTATACGAGGAATGTATTTATACCTGATTCATTCTCGGGGAAAAGACTGAGGCTGGTAATGGAAAGGACAAAACCAAGCATCTTATTTGTCGATGGTGTTGAACTTGGCCGGAGAAACAGCCTGTGTGTGCCTCATATTTATGATTTGCCGGAAATGACTCCGGGAGATCATCTCATTTCCGTCTCGGTCGACAACTCTGAAGGTGTCCTTCCCCGGGAATTGTCAAATTCTCATGCATTGAGTGAGTCAACACAGACCGACTGGAATGGTATAATCGGCGATTTTTTCATTGAGGCCAGGGATTCTGTATGCATAGCATCCGTTCAGGTTTATCCTGATATTGATAACATGAGTGCTAAAGTAAAAGTGAAAATCCTTTCGCATAAGGATATTCGTGCAGAAGTGGAAGTATCTGCTTCTTATGATTCCGAATCAGGACGGATTTCAGGTAAGAGGACTGGAAAGAGAAGGGAAGGTTCTGTCGGAACGGGAATTTCCCGGACGGCAGAATTGTGCAAGGGGGAAAATATATTGGAATATACAGTGGATGTGAGTGATGATTTCCGTCTCTGGAGCGAATTTCATCCGTCTGTATGTCTGTTCAATGTAAGAGTCGGGACAGAGGACTGTTTTGACCAGATGACAGTCCAATCCGGTATGCGGGATTTTTCAGTGTCAGGTACTTCCTTTACAATCAATTCATTCAAAACTTTTCTTAGAGGAAAGCACGATGCCTGTGTCTTTCCTCTAACTGGTTATCCTCCGATGGATGCTCGCGAATGGCGGAAGATTTTTTCGATTGCACGGCAATACGGGATAAATCATTACCGTTTTCACTCCTGGATACCACCCCGTGCTGCTTTTGATGCTGCTGACAAGGAAGGTGTATATTTGCAGATAGAACTTCCGCTTTGGGGAGAAGTCGCAAGGAAAAATACAGAGTTGAATTCATATCTGCTTGAAGAGGGACGGCGTGCTGTGGAAGAATATGGAAACCACCCTTCCTTTGTGATGATGTCCCTTGGAAATGAACTTCATGGCGATACATCTCTGATGAGGGAGTGGGTAGATACTTTGCGTTCTCTTGACAGCAGACATCTTTATTGTTTCGGCTCTAACAACAGTCTGGGATGGGACGGACCCCAGGAAGGAGAAGATTTCTTTGTCGCATGCAGAGTCGGATGGGGTGAAGGCTATTCTTCTCAAGTGAGGACAACATTTGCTTATGTGGATGCTGAAAAAGGAGGCATATTGAACAATACTCGTCCGGGAACGGCAGGAAACTATGCCTCAGCCATAGCTAAATCTCCTATACCCGTGATAAGTCATGAGAACTGCCAGTTTCAGAGCTATCCTGATTTTACGCAGATAGACAAATATAAGGGAGTGCTTTACCCGTACAACCTGGAGATTTTCAGAGACAGGCTTGAAAAAAACGGGATGTCCGGTCAGGCAGAAACTTTTTCAAATGCTTCAGGAAAGTTTGCGGCTGAATGTTACAAGGCAGATTTGGAATATGCTTTCCGTACTCCGGGATTCGGAGGATTTCAGATGCTTGATTTACAGGATTATCCCGGGCAGGGAACGGCTTTGGTGGGCCTTCTGGATGCATTTATGGACAGCAAGGGTGTAATTTCCCCTGAAGAGTTCCGTTCGTTCTGCGCTCCTGTAGTGCTTCTGGCTTCTTTCAATGATTATTGTCTCACTGCGTCCGATGATTTGAATGCTTGTATTTCAGTGGCAGCATATGAGGAAAATGATTTCGTACGGCCGCTTTCATGGTCTGTGCGTATTGAAGAAGTCCGCAGTATGTCAAGCGGTACCGTCAATCCTGAAGATTATTTGCCGTCTGAAATGTTCAAGTCAGGATTTCCGGTGCTCGCTTCCGGAAGATTCTATGCAAAGGTCGCTCAGGGACAGGTCTCAAAGGTCGGAGATATTTCTGTTCCATTGTCATCATTGCCGGATTACGGTATGAGCTATACTTTGATATTACATCTTGAGTCGGGAGAATATTCCAATGATTACAGGTTCTGGGTTTATCCTGACTGGAGGCGGCTCGAAGGAAAAGCAAATCTTTCCTGGAGGAATGACCTTGAAAACAAAGGGGTAATGCTTTCGGACAGACTCGACGGAGAGATGAAGGAACTATTGGAATCAGGCAAGTCTGTCCTTTTGCTTCCGGATATGAAGACAGTGGAAGAAAATACAGCAGGCGGACTTTTTACCCCGGACTTCTGGAATTGGACAATGTTCAGGACGATATCGGAAAATGCAGGAAAGGAAGTGTCACCTGGTACGCTGTCTGTATTGAACGACCCGAATCATCCGTTGTTCAACGGGTTTCCGTGCAGAGGTTACAGTCAGTGGCAGTGGTGGAGTATAACGAGGAATTCAAGGCCTCTCATTCTTGATGATTTGCAGGATTATGTGCCTGTAGTACAGGTTATAGACAATGTTGAACGGGCACATAAACTTGGCATAGTATCTGAATTTTCCGTGGGAAAAGGAAAACTGATGATATGTATGACTGATTTGGATGCATTGGCCGGCACTCCGGAAGGTGACGCTTTTCTGGCATCACTTGTCCGATATCTTTCTTCTGAAGATTTTCATCCGTCATATAAGGTCACTATAGAAGAACTTTGCCGTATCCTTTATTCTGACAGACAGGAAATACATATGGAAGGTGTAAGAAACGAGACAGATTATTCAGATAGAAAATCAAACAGTTTCTAAACAGGATATATTATTTTTGCACCTTGATTTAGAAACTTATATTATGAGTGAACTCATCAAACATGAATGCGGGATAGCCATGGTCAGGCTGCTGAAGCCGCTATCCTTTTATAGAGAGAAGTACGGGGATGCACTGTGGGGATTGAACAAGCTGTATCTGCTGATGGAGAAGCAGCATAACCGCGGGCAGGAAGGAGCCGGAATGGCTGCCGTAAAGCTGGATGCAAAACCAGGCCAGGAGTATATTTTCAGGGAAAGGGCTGAAGGCACAGGGGCGATTCAGGAGATTTTCGCCGCAGTAGGAAGGTCCATGGCTGATTTCAGAAAGATGGAACCGGATGCAGGCGAGGAAGAACTTCCGTTTGCCGGCAATATGTATATGGGGCATTTGAGGTACAGTACAACAGGACGCTCCGGAGTATCGTATCTGCATCCTTTCCTGAGACGCAATAACTGGAGAAGCAGGAATCTTTCATTGGCTGGAAATTTCAACCTGACCAATGTGGATGAGATAATGGATTTTATCGTGTCACAGGGACAGCATCCAAGACATAATGCCGATACGTTTATCATTCTTGAACAACTGGGCTATCTTCTTGATGAGGAGGTGGAACGCAAGTTCAGAAAATTCCGGGAAGAAGGACTGGGCGGACAGGAGTTGAATGAGGCTATAGAAAGGAGTATAGATATTGAAGGTATTCTTCGAGAGGCTTCCGAGCATTGGGATGGCGGATACGTGGTTACAGGCCTGACCGGTAGCGGAGATTTGTTTGCTTTCCGTGATCCGCATGGAATCCGTCCCGCTTTCTGGTATGCCGATGATGAGGTCGTGGCGGTGGCATCGGAAAGGCCTGTAATCCAGACTGTTTTTGATCTTGATGTGGAAGTTGTGAAAGAACTGCTTCCGGGACAGGGGATTGTTGTGCGTAGAGACGGTAGTATCAGGCTGAGCATGATTCATCAAGCAGTAAATGCAGCTCCATGTTCTTTCGAGAGGATTTATTTTTCAAGAGGAAGTGACAGAGACATCTACCGGGAGAGAAAAATGCTCGGACGCCTGTTGTCCGAAGATATTCTGAAGAGCATAGATTATGATATCGGGCATACTGTTTTTTCATTTATCCCGAATACGGCTGAAGTGGCATATTACGGTATGATACAAGGACTTGAGGAGTGGCTTGACAAGAAGAAGGCAGAGGAAATATGCAGCCGGAAGAATGAATTGGGGAGTGATGATATCAGGAGGATTCTTTCACGGAAGATAAGGACAGAGAAACTGGCTATCAAGGATATAAAGCTGCGTACCTTTATAGCGGAAGGGAACAGCCGCAATGATCTGGCGGCCCATGTCTATGATACGACTTACGGTACTGTGACTCCTGGAGTGGACTCCATAGTGGTGATTGACGACAGTATTGTGAGAGGAACGACATTGAAGCAGAGTATTGTCAGGATTTTGTGTAGGCACAGGCCGAAGAGAATCGTAGTAGTGTCATCTTCACCGCAGGTGAGGTATCCGGACTGCTATGGTATAGATATGTCCAGGATGGGAGAGTTTATAGCTTTCAATGCTGCGGTGGAATTGCTCCGTGAGCGCGGTATGATAAATATTCTGGAGGATGTATATGCAAGGAGCAAGGTACAGTGCGGACTTCCTAAAGAACAGGTCGTGAATTATGTAAAGGAAGTTTATGCTCCTTTTTCTGATGAAGAGATTTCAGAAAAAATTGCATCAATGATTACTCCTGAGGGATGTCAGTCAGAAATCAAGGTGATATATCAGTCTGTAGGCAGTCTGCATATGGCTTGCCCGGAGCATTGCGGAGACTGGTATTTTTCAGGCAATTATCCTACTCCTGGAGGGAACCGGCTTGTGAATAGGTCATTCGTTGACTGGTACGAGAAAGTAATACTTTAAGACCCTTCAGGAGTGCCGGATACATGGTTTCTCAATAACTTATTATCACTTCCGCCAGCTGTCATAGCCGGTGTCATAGCATCACTGCAGCGAGAGTGACAGAGGAGATTATGAACCAGAGCAGGACTCCGAGCATAAGAGGTCTGCATCCGACTTTTTTTATGGCGGCAAGCGACAGTCCGCTTCCTATCAGGAACAATGTCATGCTAAGCAGTTTGTGGGAGATTGTTACTACTGATTTGCACAAGGTTTCAGGCAGTCCGAGGTAAGTGTTCGCTACCATAGCCAGGATGAATAATAGTATAAACCACGGAATCGAGATTTTCTTGCCTTTGCTTCTGAAAATAATGGTAGAGACGAGGGCAAGGGGAATTATCCAAAGTGCACGGGTAAGTTTAACTGTCGTGGCGATTTTCAGAGCTTCTTCTCCATATGCCGCTCCTGCTCCTACTACTGAACTGGTGTCATGGATAGCGATTGCAGCCCACATTCCAAACTGTTCCTGAGTCAGGCCCAGGGCATGTCCGGCAGCGGGGAATACGAAGAGGGCAATCGCGTTAAGCAGGAATATCGTAGCAAGAGATACGGACATCTCTGATCGTCATCTGCATCAATTACAGGTCCTACAGCCGCGATGGCGCTTCCTCCGCAGATTGCTGTTCCGCTTGAAATGAGATATGCGTTTTTCTTTCCTATTTTCAACAGTTTTCCCAGCAGGACACCTGCAATCATGACACCTGTCACTGATATGATTGTGAATAACATACCTTCTTTTCCTGCTGCCAGGGACTCGTGTAGGTTCATTCCGAACCCGAGGCCGACGACAGATACCTGAAGTGCTATTTTAGAAGCTTTTTTGGCAAATTGAGGATATGCATTTCCGATAGTTAGTGCCATTATGATTCCGGATAGCAAAGCGACGGCAGGGGACTCGAAAGCTGAGATGGCAAGCAGTAAAATGAAAACGAGGCATTTGGCCCAATGAGGAATTCTGTCCATAATCTTTGTGTTTTTAACTGCTGCAAAGATATGAGTAGAATTACTTCGCAGGTAATACAAAATGGCTATAGCCTATAACCATAGGTTATGGAGCTGTCGTTTTCAGTTTGCCGGGGAATCTGATTTAGTAATTGTCCTTTACATAATGCGTTATAAAACTGATGAACCTCTCGGCAAGTGAATTATGTTCTCCGGAACAAGTGACGCAAGTAAACTCTCTGGTGAAATCAATGTCTTCCAGTCCGATAATCTTAAGTTCTCCGGATGCCAGCTCTTTTCTGACAGCGGCAGCAGATACTATTGAAATGGCATCAGTGGCTTTGATATATGACTTTATGGCTTCACTGCTGCCGAGAGACGCCACAACATTGAAAGACGAGAGACTGAAACCGGATTCTTCAAGCCGCTTCGCAATCAATTCAAGCGTTCCGGAACCGCTTTCTCTTATTACCAGAGGTATTGAACGCAGTGTCTGCAGTTTATACGGACCGCATAGTCTGCTGGCTGCATTGGCTATGGCAACGAGCCTGTCGTCTGCAAGGTGTTCATAGTGAAGCCCGTTGCGTCTTGATATGTTTTCCGTAAAGCCAAGATCTATTTCATGGGCAAACAAAGCCTGCTCTATTTTTTCGCTGTTGTCGGATGTCAGAGTGATTCTTATGTCAGGAAAACTCCTGCTGAATCTGGCGATCATTTCGGGGAGGACATACTGTGAAATCGTCGTGCTTGCCCCCAGACGCAACTCGCCCTGTACTGCCTTGTCAAGCAGCTTCATTTCATATTCCATCTGAAGATAAAGAGAGGTTATGCGTTCGCACCACCTCTCCATTATATGGCCGGCTTCAGTAAGCTCCAGCTTCGACCCATGTCTGGCGAAAAGTTTTACCCCGTACAAGTTTTCAAGTTCGCTTATATGCTTGCTTACTGCCGGCTGCGAGATGTACAACTGCTCGGCGCAGCGGGTGAAACTTAATGTCCTGGCAGCCGTAAGAAAAACTTTCAGCCTGAAATCCTGCATAGTGTCTTTTGGTCTAACATATTGTATTTGATAGCATTATGCTTCGAGCTACATTCTCGGCGGTCTGATTACCCTTGACATGTGCCACGATGGCAAGCCCGAAGTCTATTGCATAACCGGCACCGCGGCCTGTGATTATATTGCCGTCATTTTCCACACCATTGGCCGTATGGCATACGCCTTTTTCTTCGAGAGCCGGCTCGAAACCGTCATAGCATGTCATCTTCTTGCCTTTAAGGTCAGGAAGTTTGCTGAGAACAACACTTGGCGCGGCACATATTGCTGCTACGCAACCGCCTTCTGCGTAATGTTTCAGCATCATTCCCATAAGCTCTTCACACTCTGCAAGATTTGTAGAGCCCGGCATTCCGCCTGGAAATACCATTACATCTTTAGCGGATGTAATGCTGAAATCCGCTGATGCCTTGAATTCACTGAAGGTCAAGTCAGTGATTACAGGGATATTGTGGGAGCTGGTAACTTTTTTGTCTTCAGTGATGGAGACCATCCTTACTTCTATCCCGCCGCGACGTAGCATATCAACTGTCGCCAATGCCTCAGTCTCCTCGAAACCGTCGGCAAAAAACATATATGTCCCTTTCATAATTTGAAATATATTTGTACAGTTCCAAATGTAGCAAAATTATCTGTATATGGTGCAATAGCTTTACTTTCTTTTGTCATCAGTCTGTTTGCCGCGTGTTGATATTATGGCTCGCTTTTTCTAACTTTGCATCATTTCTATTTGGCTTATATTGCTTTTTGAAAGTGAGAAATAATTATAATTATGAAAAGTTTTATTGCGTCTCTTTGCCTTTCATCATTCTTGTTTTCCGTTTCATCCTGCGGTTCTGCCGATGACTGCTCCGGTTTTGTGTCCGTAGAAGACGGATTTTTCAAATCAGGAGAAGAAGCGCCGTTATATTATATAGGGACCAATTTCTGGTACGGCCCTATCCTGGCGTCAGATACTGAGTATGGAGACAACGCACGTCTGGAGTCGGAACTTGATACCTTGAAAAATCTTGGAATAGAAAACCTGCGTGTTCTTGTGGGGATAGACGGGGCTTCCGGAACAGAGGTAAAAGTGCAGCCGTCACTGCAGACCGCTCCTGGAGTATATGATGAAAAGCTGCTTGAAGGTCTCGACAGGTTCATGGCTGAACTAGGTAAAAGGAATATGAAAGCTGTGCTTTATCTGACGAATTCGTGGGAATGGTCCGGGGGATTCGGTCAGTATCTGGAATGGGCAGGTGAAGGAGATGTCGTATTGCCTGTCAGGGACGGATGGAAGCCTTTTACTGAATATACATCACGTTTTATGTTCAATGAAAAGGCAAAGAGCATGGTGGCAGACCATATAAGGAAGATTGTTTCCAGAGTCAATACGGTGACAGGAAAGCCGTACAGTGAAGATTCTGCAATATTTTCCTGGCAGATAGCCAATGAGCCTCGCTGTTTTTCTTCATCTCCTGAAAGCAAAAAGGCTTTTGCAGACTGGATATGGTCAACTGCCGCTTTAATCAAATCACTTGACCAAAACCATATGGTTTCTACCGGAAGTGAGGGATATTATGGCTGCGAAAGCGATATGGATTTGTTTGAGAAGATTCACTCCTGTCCTGATATTGACTATCTTAATATACATATTTGGCCATATAACTGGAATTGGGTTGAAAAAGAGACCCTTGAAAGCGGCCTCGATGAAGCTGTAGCAAAGACAGACAAATATATTGATGCACATATTTCAGTGGCAGAGCGTTGCGGAAAGCCTATAGTCCTTGAAGAATTCGGATGGCCGAGAGACGGGGTGTCATACTCAAAAGAAGCTCCTGTTACTGTAAAGGACAGATATTACAGGCATGTTCTGGAAAGGGTAGTGAAAGCGAAAAAGGACGGAGGCAAACTGGCCGGTGCAAACTTCTGGGGATGGGGCGGTTCTGCGAGGCAAGCTGTCGGAAGAGTGAACTGGCTTCCGGGAGACGATTATTGCTGTGACCCGGCCCATGAGCCCCAAGGCTTCTATTCTGTTTATCTTTCTGACACATCAACGATAGAAGTGATAAAGAATGTCCAGAAACAGTTGTCAGATATAGAAAAGCCTTGATGATAGTTACTTACATGTGAATATGATTATGGAAAAGATTATTTTTTTTGCGAGTGTCATCTTGCTTGCATTCACTTCTTGTGGCAAGGATTATCCTGAATATAGTGGAAATGGAGGCCAGGGCGGAAGTGACGGACCTAAGGATAATATTACCCTGACTCCTCCGTCAGCAATATTTTCTTCAGATGGAGGAGAGATAAAGGTCAAGGTATCGAGCCCTGGTGTGTGGTTTCTTCTCCCGGGTTCATATGATTGGGTCAAGGCCAGTGTCCAGATGGGTGTTGATGGAGAGTCTGTTACATTCAAGGCTGAGCCAAACCCTGAATCAGAGGGAAGGGGACCGGTGGAGTTTACTTTTACCAGCGGGATGAAAACAGTGAAGTTTTTAGCCACCCAGATAGCATCTTGAGACTGCTGTCGGCACGGAAATGATTCAGTTTTGATAATGCGTTGATTGGTTGTATAGTACAAGTTTATTCGACGGAAAATTGTCCTGTTTATAAAGATGCGTCGGCCCCTGTGGGAAAAAGAGTGGCTGATCTTCTCTGTAGAATGACACTTGAGGAAAAGGTGGGTCAGATGAACCAGTTTGTGGGGGTTGGGCATATAAAGACCAATGAGTCATCTCTGACTGAGGAAGAGTTGAAGAACAATACGGTCTATTCTACAAATATCGGTCTGGCCTGTATCAAGCATTTCGTAGGCGGCAGCCAGCCGATAAATGGTACCAACGGTTCTCCGACAGATCTTTAAGAAAGGACATTGCGGGAAGTCTTTTTTTCCTCTGTTCCGAAAAGGAGTTGAGGCTGGCGCAATGTCGCTGATGACCATAATATACTTGGTGACTGGAGTGCAGTCCAGAAACCTGAAAATGTGACTACAGTACTTGAAGGTCTGAGAGAGCTTTGTCCAGAAACAGACTTCGTGTTTGTTGACCAGTCTTGGGATCCGCGCAATATGTCTGAATCCAAAGTGGAGGAGGCCGCGGATGCTGCGCGCAAGTGTGATTTGAATATTGTAGTGGCAGGCGAATATATGTTCCGCGGAAGGTGGACGGAACGGACATCAGGAGAAGATACGGACCGTTCCGACATTGATCTTGTGGGGCTTCAGAATGAGCTTATAGAGAAAGTGTCCGCTTCAGGCAAACCGACAGTTCTTGTCCTTGTTTCAGGCCGACCGCTTGGAGTTCAGTGGGCTGCAGGACAGGTCCAGATGATATATAATCACAAGCCTTCACAGTATTTCCATCCGTATGCAGTGACACCGAGCACT
>URDD01000003.1 GCA_900546395.1 uncultured Bacteroidales bacterium
TCAGTAGGATTCACTTTTCCGAAAATTGTAGGTTTTGATTTTTCTGAAATCTGCTGAAGCAAAGTTACTGCTTACACGAAGAGACGATTACCATTTTATGGAATTTTCCGGCAGACCGCAGAAATGAAGAACAAGTCTTACCACGAGGGTTTCTTATGATCGGGTCATTAAATTCCACGATACCGTATGTCAATCTGGACTTTACAGAAATTCAAAAGTTAGCAGGGAAGGAGGAAATGACGCTATCCTTATGTTCTAAAGAAGGTGTTATTTTGAAAACATGGCGTTGGTCTGAACGAAACAGTCCCGGACGACAATTTTTTAATGAGTTATTGTGGGAAAAGACAGAACGCGTGGATTATCCTAAAATGACAGATGTTTTCTGGCATTTTAAGATAATGCCGGAAGATATATGCCAAGAAGAAATTTAATGGGGGTTAATATATGAAACGAATATATTATGCTGTCCTTGTTGCAATAATATGTGTTTCCTGTGACCCCCCTGAAATAGCTCTGAGTGGAGGTCACGAATCAGAGTGGTTTATAAAGAACACTACAGATATGCTTTTTTCTATTTCCTGGATGTATGATGACATCTATGAAAAAGTACAAATTGCACCTGGAGACTCTATTGCTTTAGGGGTTGTCTGCAGTATAAGGTCAATAGGTGACCCAAAGTTCAGTTATATTACAGAAATCGTGGGATCATACGACGACCAAGGATTGATATTCTACTCAGAAGACGGGACACAGATAAGGCATTGGCGCTGGTCAGAACGGAATGATTCCGGGCGACAACTGTTTGATGAATCACTCTGGCGAAAATATGTCCAGGATCAGCAGCCGCAGCCTGACCGCGAAGGATATATCGATGTGACGTGGGTATTTGATGTTTTGCCCGGAGATATTAAATTTCCGGAGGAATAAACTCGTATTTAGGCGAGACTGGATTTACTACAATACACGGAAAGACTTTCGGAAACGGAGTATTTCTCGGAGGTGGTATCGGTCTTGGAGTCCCGTTTGACTCTTATGACGATAGCAGTTGTATGACAGTCCCTATTTTCATAGATGCAAAATACTCTGTTCTTGACAAAAGGGTATCGCCTTTCATTGAAGCAAAGATTGGTACTATGTGTATAGTTGATTCTGAGTGGGGAATGATGATATCTCCGACACTGGGTGTAGATATTGGAAGATGGTCAATAGGCATATCTTATTTGCTAAGGCAAAGCTATGGATTAAAGCAAAACTGCCTGTTGCTCGGCTTCTCGTGGAATTTCTAAAAAATGATATTTACCGGCTTCCTGATTATCGGGAGCCGGTTTTTACACTCCTCTTCTGCTCCGGACCGCTATCACTTTCCGGGCGCATCCTTCCTCTCATGTGCAAAGGTGGTTTTTCCGCACAAAATGTATTTGGCAGGCCGTTTATACCGCCTGCATGTCTTTCCCGTACAAATGGCACTTTGCTGCCCAGCCTAAAAAACGAATATTTTTCGTAACTATATCATATTCAAGGATTTTCTTGCTATTAGAAAATATTTTAGCCGCTTAATTCCCTTGTTGCCGTAAAAATAAACCGCATTCCGGATACCCCGGAGGCCTATTTTCAAACTTAAACAGTTACTTTTCGGAAAAACGGATAAGCCTTCTGAACTTTGCCGTCATAACAATTAAGAAGTTGTTTTAATGACAAATAGTGAATTATGACGGTAAACGAAATGAAACAGATGAAAGGGTATGCGAACCTTACGAACGACTATATGTTCAAGAGGGTTTTCGGCAGCGAGGAGTGCAAGGACATCCTGATTGCATTCCTGAACAGGATTGTAGGGAACGGAGATATTGACGATGTAGCCTTTCAGAACACAGAACATTTGGGACCTACGGCGGATGACAGGAGGGCTGTATTTGACATTGCCGTCAGGACAAAGTCCGGGGAGGAGTATATTATAGAAATGCAGCTAGCGCAGCAGGAGTATTTCCGTGACAGGTCTCTGTTTTACGCGAGCTATCCGATTCTGAACCAGGCTGCTCTTGCCAAGGAAGAGTTCAGGAAGACGCACGGTGATGCGACTGCATTCAGCTGGAATTTCCGTCTTAAGCCTGTGAGGTTTATAGCGGTGGTGAACTTCCCGATGACACATTCTCCCGGATGGGATGAAAGCAGGTATTTTTCATCATACAGACTTAAGGAAGATGAAAGCGGCGAATTGCTTCACGACAAGCTGCAGTTCATTTTCCTTGAACTTGCGAGATTTGACAAGGAAGAAGAAGATCTTGAGACTTATTGCGACAAATGGATGTATCTGTTCAAGAATATGTCTCATCTTCGCGAGCGGCCTAAGGTTTTTGACGAAAAGGAGTTCGACCGTTTGTTTGAAATGGCTGAATTGTGTAACTTCACGCCTGACGAGTATTATAACTACCAAAATTCGCAGAAGATGATTTACGATTATGAAAATACGATAGACTTTGCGAAGAAGCAGGGTGAAGCCAAAGGTCTCGAAAAAGGGCTTGTTCATGGACGCAATGAGAAATCGCAGGAGATTGCAAGGAACTTGCTGTCAATGGGACTTTCGGTAGAGCAGATAGTGAGTGCGACCGGTCTGACGGAAGAACAGGTCAGGAATCTGACTGTGAAATGAGAGAATTAATTACCAAAATTCGCAGAAGATGATGATTTACGATTACGAAAATACAATAGACTTCGCGAAGAAGCAGGGGTGTGCTGAATGGCAGAGAATGTGTTATTCCTGCCTCCCGGTGCCGCTGAGTCTGCGGACACGGGAGCGGAAGCGGATATAGTAGAAGATGCCGGCTGTGGTCAGGCCGATAGGGAAGCCCATCCAGATGCCTGTTGCACCGAGTCCTGTCTTGAAGCCGAGCAGGTATGCGGCAGGAATCGCAATGAGATAATAGCTTATGAAAGCCATAATCATAATCGGCTTCACATCCTGGATTCCCCTGAGCGCGTTGCAGAAGCAGAGCTGGAGACCGTCGCCGAGCTGGTAAGTGAACAGGACGAAAAGCAGAGAGACTGCGATGGCGGAAACTTCTGCAGAGTCAGTGAACATGCCCACTATGCTGTATCTGAATATATAGATGAAGATGCAGAAGAATACTGAAACTCCCAATGTCAGGAACCAGCCTTTGGATGCATACTCTTTCACACTGTTGAAATCATTCCGGCCATATGCGTTGCTCACCAGAATGGAAACTGCAGATGTCAGTCCCATCATCATCAGAAAGCATATCTGTGAAATGGTTATGGTCACCTGGTGAGCGGCAAGGGTCGTGGCTCCGAGCCATCCCATCATTACTGCACTGATGGAAAAGGTGGAAGTCTCCATTCCCGTCTGCAAAGCCAGAGGATAGCCCATGTTGAACAGTCTTCTGATTTTAGGCCTTGAGACCAGTGACTCGCGGAATGCTTCCGCATATTTTCTGAACCTCTTGGCTCTCATTATGTAGATGAGGAATACAGCAAACATTATTATTCTGGCTATCAATGTGCTGAGTCCTGCTCCGAGGAGTCCCAGTTCAGGAAAGCCGGCCTTGCCGTAGATAAGCACCCAGTTGCCGAGGATGTTGAGTAGATTTCCTCCCATAAGCAGGGCCATTGATACCACTGGCTGGCACACCCCGTCGGTAAACTGTTTCAAGGTATTGAATCCTAAGGCGAAAAGAGTGGAAATACCTACTATGACATAATACGGTCTTATGAGAGGAAGCAGGGCTTCGTCCTGACCGAACTTGTCCAGAAATATGTAAATCAGTCCCATCAGGAACAGGGATGCTATTCCTATGACAGTGTTAAGTACAATGCTGTTTTTCAATGTTTTGCCTATTCCGGCTATATCCCCGTTGCCGAACTGCGCCCCTACTACAGGAGTCATTCCGCACGCAAACCCCAGTTCAGTAAAAATAAACAGGTTCAGGATTCCGTTTACAAACGATGCGGCGGCAAGCTCATTTACTCCGTGCCATCCTATCATTATATTGTCCGCAAAACTTAGTATTACGACACAGGCCTGTCCCAGCATTATCGGCAGACCTATGGTGAGTATTTCTTTTATTTTATTCATTTTGAAGCAGTAATTCAAGCAATGTAAAATCCACAGAAAGCAGTTATTATAGTACGACTCTGACGATTACCGGGAAATGGTCGGAAAGAGTCCTTGCTTCGTATTTGTGGAGGGTGATTTCCTTGGGAAAAGCTCCGGATTTGTAACCTTCAGATTCCGGTCCTGACATTCTTCGGTAAGTCTCTGTAAGTACTCCATAGTTGAGCACCCTGATATCCGGAGATACGAACACATGGTCGATGCGGCTCTCTGTAAATGCATTTGGATTGAATGAATTGGCGGTGCCGCAAGGGGCATATTTCTTCTCTGAAACCGTATATGAGTCTGACAGAATCCCGGATTCCGTAAAAGTGGTGTATATTTCGTTGTTCTGATCTACATTGAAATCTCCTGTGAGGAAGACCTTTTCGCCTTTGCCGCACCATTCCTTTATCCTTTGTACTACCAGTCTGGCTCCTTCAGCCCTGGCCCTGACTCCTATATGGTCCATGTGAAGGTTGAAGAACCAGAATTTCCTGCCGCTTTCCCTGTCTTTGAAATGTCCCCAGGTGCAGATGCGCGGAAGTGCTGCATCCCAGCCTTTGGACGGTACATCCGGAGTCTCGGAAAGCCAGAACCATCCGCTCTCCAAGAGCCTGAGCCGTTCTTCTTTATAGAAAATAGGGGAGCCTTCGCCTTTTGTCTTTCCGTCATCCCTTCCTGCATAGATGCATCCGTATCCTTCGAAGCTTTCTGTCATGTCCTGATTTTGTCCGTATAGGACTTCCTGTGCCCCGAATATATCCAGGTCTTCAAACTCTATGAAAGAGCATATCCACGGATAGCGCGTATCCCATCCGTTTCCTCTTTCCTTGTCTCCATTATTTTCATTTCTTATGTTGAATGTTCCTGTTTTAAGTATTTGAGCTTCAGTGATATGTGTACTTGAAAGCATAAAGGCCGTCATTGAGACGGCAAAAGCTGTCAGGAGAAAATTGTGTCTGGTCGTCATTTTGTATGTCGTTTTGGGCTGCAAAAATAGGAATTATATGTTAAATTTGCCCAATTATGGATGTCTCGTGGCGTCCGGTTTTTTCTTACAGTTATGAACAGACTTTTGACTTTTGCCCTGGACCTGCCTGTTACGGCCCCTGTCTGGATTTTTTTCATTGTAATGATAATTATTCTGTTTGCCCCGATTGTTCTGGGCAAGCTGAAAATCCCCCATATAATAGGCATGATTCTGGCCGGAGTCCTGATAGGTGAGCATGGTTTCAACATCCTTGAGCGCGACAGCAGTTTCGAGCTTTTCGGCCAGGTAGGACTTTATTATATAATGTTCCTTGCCGGCCTCGAGATGGATATGGAGGATTTCAGGAAGAACAAGGTAAAAGGACTTGTCTTCGGACTTCTCACTTTCTTCATCCCTATGGGGATAGGAATCTGGAGCGGTATCAGCCTGCTTGGGCAGAGCCTGGTTTCCGCGACACTTCTGGCAAGTATGTATGCCTCTCATACTCTTATAGCCTACCCGATTGTAAGCCGTTACGGACTTGCCCGCCAGCGTAGTGTTACCATCTCTATCGGTGGAACAGCCGTGACTGTCACGCTTGCCCTTATTGTCCTTGCCGTTATCAGCGGTATGTACAAAGGTTCTACAGGAAGTGCGTATTGGGTCTCTTTTGCCATTAAGGTGACAATCCTTACTTTGGCCATAGTCTTTCTTCTTCCTATGGTAGGACGCTGGTTCTTCAGAAAATATGAAGATGCGGTGATGCAGTTTATATTCGTCCTTGCCATGGTATTCCTTGGCGGCGGACTTATGTCAATGGCAGGGATGGAGGGTATTCTCGGTGCATTTCTGGTAGGTATGGTACTCAATCCTCTTGTACCTAAGGTGTCTCCGCTTATGAACAGGCTGGAGTTCGTGGGGAATGCTCTGTTTATTCCGTATTTCCTCATAGGTGTCGGTATGATAATAGATGTCAAGTCTTTGTTTGCCGGGGGAGAGGCTCTTAAAGTAGCTGTGGTGATGACGGTTGCTGCTACAGTCAGCAAATGGCTGGCGGCATTTTTCACGCAGAAGATTTACCGTATGTCAGGAAATGAAAGGATGATGATATTCGGACTGAGCAATGCGCAGGCTGCAGCTACGCTGGCTGCAGTGCTGATCGGTCACGAAATCATCCTTGAAAACGGAGAGAGACTTCTGAATGACAATGTCCTGAACGGCACGGTAGTGATGATATTGTTCACTTGTGTCATAAGTACGATAATGACTGAAAGAGCTGCAAGGAAGTTTGCCCTGGCGGAAAGTACATTGCCTCATGAAAAAGAGGATACAGGAGGAAAGGAAAGGATACTGATCCCGGTAGCCAACCCGGAAACAATAGAGAATCTGGTCAATATGGCTCTGGTCATAAAAAATCCCAAAAGTAAGGACGGCATAATCGCCTTGAATGTAATCAATGACGGAGTCAATGCGGATGCCGGAGAGTCGGCAGGCAGGAGAAACCTGGAAAAAGCGGCTATGATAGCCTCTGCTGCGGATGTCAAGACTGATATGGTGTGCCGTTATGATATGAATATTGCTTCCGGTATAGTACATACTATAAAAGAGTATGGGGCTACGGACCTTGTGATAGGTCTTCATCAGAAGAGCAATTTCCTTGATTCGTTTTTTGGAAGTCTTACAGGCAATCTTCTTAAAGGTACATACAGGGAAGTTATGGTAGCCAGGCTTATGATGCCTGTAAATACATTGAAGGGTATTCAGGTAATAGTTCCGGCTTTGGCTGAATATGAAACAGGGTTTGCAAGGTGGGTGAACCAGGTGCTCCGTATGGCAGGCCAGCTGGGATGCAGGATAAGGTTTGCCGCTGATGCTTCTTCTGCTGCCAGTCTGAGAAAAATTATTGCGAAGTCGGAGTATGCCACCCTTGCTGAGATTTTAGAAGAGGAAAAAAGACCGTTTGCAGACAGAATGGATATGAAAGTCAGGTCAGAACAGCTGGTAGTGGTGGTAAGTGCAAGGAACGGGTCTATTTCATACGATCTGGCCTTTGACAGACTGCCTGCTCTTCTGAACAAGAATTTTGCAAACAACAGTCTTCTGATAGTATATCCTGAGCAGGTGGACAGGGATGATGTTATGACTATATCTAACCCTGTCAATAACAATTAAGAAGTTAACATCGTGTGCTGGAAACAAGCAGATGCTGCGTATTTACATTGATTATATAATGTCGCTTGACGGAAACTGCGGAATATGAAGTTCTGGAGACGGCGGTGCTTGCAGAATTTGATTAAATTTTTGTCAGTCTTAATTTTATGAGGTATTTTTGAAAAATTTAATTTATTCGAGACTTAACAAGAATTATTTAAAAAGATTATGAACAGATTACTTACTACAGTGTTTGGTCTGAGCATCGCTTCGGCCATTGCGCTTTCAGCGCAGGAATACAAATGCCAGAGACCGGAGGAGGAAAACAGACTTTTCCGTTCAGAGGCAGTTGAAAAGAAAATCGATGAGGTCCAGTCTCTACTGACTAATCCCCGGCTTGCATGGATGTTTGCAAACTGTTTCCCAAATACCTTGGATACGACAGTTCATTTCCGCAAGGATGAGCAGGACGGAATGGATGATACATTCGTCTATACCGGAGATATCCATGCCATGTGGCTTCGCGATTCAGGTGCTCAGGTATGGCCATATGTCCAGCTGGCAAATGAAGATGAAGAATTGCGCCGCATGCTTGCCGGTGTCATTAACAGACAGTTCAAACTGATTAACATTGACCCTTATGCCAATGCTTTCAATGACGGTCCTACTGGCGGCGAGTGGATGTCCGACTTTACAGACATGAACCCCAATGTCCATGAACGCAAGTGGGAAATAGATTCACATTGCTACCCTATCCGTCTTGCGTATGAGTACTGGAAAGTTACTGGTGATACTTCGGTATTCGGAGAAGTATGGGAAAAAGCTATATCAAACATACTGAAGACCCTTAGGGAGCAGCAGCGCAAGGATGGTCTCGGTCCGTATAGTTTTATGAGAACGACTGCCCGCCAGCTGGATACGAAGTGCTGCAGCGGCTATGGCAATCCTGTCAATCCTGTAGGTCTTATCGTTTCTTCATTCAGACCTTCGGATGATGCCACGACTTTTGACTTTCTTGTTCCGTCCAACTTCTTTGCCGTAACATCGCTACGTAAGGCTGCCGAGATTCTCGTCGAGGTAAACGGCAACAAGGCTCTTGCCAAAGAGTGCAAGGCTCTTGCAGATGAAGTGGAGAAGGCGTTGAAGAAATATGCTATAGTAGAGCATCCGAAGTTCGGAAAGATTTATGCATTCGAAGTTGACGGATTTGGAAACAAATTCCTTATGGATGATTCAAATGCACCAAGTCTTCTTTCTATGGCTTATCTTGGAGATGTTGATATCAATGACCCGATTTATCAGAATACCCGCCGTTTCGTATGGAGCGAGTATAACCCTTATTTCTTCAAGGGAACAGCAGGAGAGGGTATAGGCGGCCCGCATGTAGGTTATGATATGGTCTGGCCGATGAGTATAATGATGAAAGCCTTTACATCACAGAGTGACAAGGAAATCAAGTGGTGTATAGAGACGCTTATGACGACAGATGCCGGTACAGGCTTTATGCATGAGTCCTTCCATAAGGATGATCCGTCCAAATTTACGCGAGAGTGGTTTGCATGGCAGAATACTCTGTTTGGAGAGTTGATTCTCAAACTTATAGCAGACGGCAAGCTTGATTTGCTGAACAGTATAAAAATAAAATAGTTCGGCACTGATATTGCACTGTTCCTGTCCGGCTGTCTTTTCCGTACTTAGTGTCAGAATGTCAGCCGTACAGGAACAGAACGTTTTAAATTATATATATTATGATTACAGAAAAACTTCAGAAAGCTTTCAATGATCAGATCACTGCTGAGCTTTGGTCTTCAAATCTTTATCTTCAGATGTCCTTCTACCTTGCAAAAGAAGGATGGGACGGCTTCGCTCACTGGATGCAGAAGCAGTCAGAGGAAGAAAGAGCACATGCAATCGAACTTGCACAGTATCTTGTGAAGAGAGGCGGTACAGCTGAAGTCAGTATGATAGATGTCGTTCCTGCAGGCTGGGGCAGTCTCGAGGAGGTTTTCAAGCATGTTTATGAGCATGAATGCCATGTTTCACAGCTGATAAACGACCTTACTGATGTGGCTTCTGCAGAAAAGGACAAGCCTACTCAGGATTTCCTCTGGGGCTTTATACGTGAGCAGGTTGAAGAGGAGGCTACTGCTGCATCCGTACTTGACAAAATCAGGAAGGCAGGTCAGGCAGGCTATCTTTTCCTTGATGCCCAGATGGCCAAGAGGTAATTGATTCGGGCCAGCTGAGGCTTTATCCCGGGCCGGCTTTCCTGCTTATGGAAAAAGAATGTGGGGGTGACTTCAAAGCCTTAAGGCTTTATGGTCACCCCCACATTCTTTTACTGACAGACCGGTTTCCGTTACTGAATGTTCTTTGAAATTCATTTGGTACCGCAGAGCGTCTGTTTCCGTACCAAATGCTCTCCGCAAGCCGTTTGGTACCGTAGAGATGCCTTTCCCGTACCAAATGCCGTTAGAGCGTCGCTTTGATATGCTCTATGCGGGAAGCAAGCTCTTTTCTTCCGATGAGAGATACGATGTCGGCGATTCCGAGTCCGCTTGATGCTCCTACAAGAGCCAGTCTCAGGCAGTTCATTACTTTTCCCATAGGCCATTCGTGGCTGCGGATGAACTCTTCAAGAGGCCCTTCTATCTGTTCTTTGGTAAATTCCGGTCCTGTTGCATTGCCTCCGTCAAAATTCTCTATGAATTCGGCCACCTGTAGGGCGAGAGTGTAGTTTTCTTCTTTCCAGAATTTGGCGGCATCTTTTTCGGCATATGTTTCCGGAGCCACAAAAAGATAGGATGCTATATCCCAGAAATCGGCGACAAAAGAAGCTCTTTCCTTAATCAGTCCGACTACATCCTGAACATATTTTACAGTGAAAATATGGTTTTTGAAGTCTGCTCCCTGTACAGTCATTTCAGAACCTGCGGTGATGGCGCATTTAGGACATTCCACTACCTGCATTCCGTGCTGTTCCAGAACTGGAATGAAAAGTTTTGTAAGTTCTTCTACAGACTTGGTACGGAGATATTCCTTGTTGTACCATTTCGCTTTGTCAGCATTGAAGCGGGCGCCTGATTTTATGACTCTTTCCAGCGAGAAAGCCTGTATGAGTTCGTCCATAGTGAACAACTCCCTGTCATCTCCCGGGTTCCATCCAAGCATGGCCAGAAGGTTTACAAATGCCTCAGGGAAGTATCCGTCTTCTCTGTATCCGCGTGAAACCTCTCCTTCTGCATTGGTCCACTTTAAAGGGAAGACAGGGAAACCGAGGCGGTCTCCGTCGCGCTTGCTGAGCTTGCCCTTGCCGTCAGGCTTTAGAAGAAGTGACAGGTGGGCAAATCTCGGCTGGCTGTCCTGCCATCCGAATGCTTCATAAAGAAGATAGTGGAGCGGAAGTGAAGGAAGCCACTCCTCACCGCGGATAACTTCTGTGATTTCCATAAGGTGGTCATCCACTATGTTTGCAAGGTGGTATGTAGGCAGTTCGTCAGCCCTTTTCCACAGTACCTTGTCGTCCAGTGTGTCGGTATTGACTTCTATATGTCCTCTGATGAGGTCATCCATTTTCACTACGCGGTCTTCCGGCATTTTGAAGCGGATAGTCCAGTCTGTATGGGTCTCCAAAAGTGGTCTCCACTCGCTTTCCGGCATGGAAATGGAGTTGCGGAGGGATTTGCGTGTGATATGGTTGTATATGAAGGTCTGTTTCTGTGCTTCCATTTCAGCTCTTTTTGCAGAAAGTTCTTCAGCAGTGTCAAATGCATAATAAGCATAACCTTTTTCTACCAGTTCTTCAGCATATTTGCGGTATATGCCTCGTCTCTGAGACTGTCTGTATGGAGCATGAGGGTGTCTTGCCGATGGAGTCTCCACTACATTTCCCTGAGCATCCACTCCTTCGTCCGGAATGATGCCGCACCAGTTTAATGCTTCTATGATATATTTTTCTGCTCCTGGAACAAACCTCTGTGAGTCAGTATCTTCTATTCTTATTATGAAGTCTCCGCCCCTCTGTTTCGCAAACAGGTAATTGTAGAGAGCTGTTCGGACGCCTCCCATGTGGAGAGGACCTGTTGGAGAAGGTGCAAACCTTACCCTTGTTTTTCTTTCCATATCTGTATGTCTTTATTTTATATTGTCAGTATTTTTTCTTTTTGTGATACGCCTTATTGAAGGAGTTGCCTCCAATTCTCCTATATTCTGTCCAGGGCCGACTGCAAGTGTAGGCTTGTTTTCTTCCGAGAAGTGGAATTTGCGGACATTCTCAGAATTATTGTAGCCTATTTTCTTGATATTGTTTTCTTCTTCTTCCGATATCTCAATATCAAGCTCTGATGCTGCTGTTTTCGTATATTGGAAGTCCCAGTCTATTTTTATGATATTGTCAGGACTTATCATAGACGGAATGTCTTTTTTGAATCCTGTGGCTATCACTGTTATGCTTACCTTGTCTCCCCATGCCGGATCGTCTTCCCATACCAGACCGCTCTTGAAATTATTTGCCTTGCCGGTGTAGTCCCCGATCATCTTGTTGATTTTGTTCAGGTCGTCCATGATAAGACCGTTGTCGTTTTTCCCTCCGGCAATGTTGACAAGGACATTTTTGGCTGTCTTGAGATTATAGTTGTTCAAAAGCGGTGACTCAAGTGCTCCTTTTACTGCATCTTCTATCCTGTGCTCTCCGGTACCGGTACCGCAGCCCATAAGTGCAACTCCGCTGTTTCTCATCATTGCGCTTACATCGGCGAAATCGACGTTTATATATCCGGACTTGCTTATTATCTCCGTTATTCCGCGGACAGCAGTGGCAAGGACCTCGTCCGCTTTAGGAAATGCCTCATGCAGAAGCATGTTCCCGAAGCAGTCGTAAAGCTTTTCATTGTTGATAATCAGTAGGCTGTCGACATTCTTCTCAAGTTCATTTATTCCGTCCATCGCCTTTGCGTATTTTTCCGAACCTTCAAACTTGAAGGGAATTGTCACTACCGCTACAGTAAGTATCCCTCGTGTCTTGGCCATGTTGGCTATTACAGGAGAGGCTCCTGTTCCTGTTCCTCCTCCCATTCCTGCAGTGATGAATACCATTTTGGTATTGTTGTCCAGGATTTCGGCAATCTTGCTCTCTGCTTCTATTGCTGCATTCCTTCCTTTTGTAGGGTCACATCCTGCGCCCAAGGTTCCGATTGGAAGTTTGATAGGGACTTCGCATTTGTTAAGAGCCTGCGCATCAGTGTTGCAGACAATGAATGTACAGCCCTTGACCTTCTGGTTATACATATAATTGACGGCATTGCATCCGCCGCCGCCTACTCCGATTACTTTTATTATGGAGTTTTCCGGAGTCCAGTCTGCCGGAACAAATATGTCTGTATTATTTTCATTCATAACCCAAGTCTCTTATTGAAAAGCCTGTTATACTTCTTCGTTTTTCATTCCGTCATACAGGGAGTCTGTGAATTGGTCCAGCTTTTTCTTCAGCCAGGTAATCTTCTTTCCTCCCCATGGCCCTTTCTTTCCCGTTTTCTCCTCAGCCTTCTTTTTCGCTTCTTCAATCCTCCGCTCTTTTTCTTCCTCACTTTCAGGGAACAGTTCTGTATTTGTCTGTTCAGCTTCCTTTGTCTGCGTATTGTTTTCTGCTGCAATCTCCTCTGCCGGAGTTTCTATTACAACAGAAGTTCGTGGACGGTTTCCGTCTTCAATAACCGCACATTCTGGACAGTTGTCCTTGATGGCGGCGAGAATCATACCTATGGATGTCGCTGCTTCAGCCTCATGTACTCCTATACAGCCTGACCCTGAGAAGACAGGCTTCGGATAGCCGATTCTTACAGAATAGCCGGACATCTCTGTTATGAAGTTCTTGCAATTGGCCAGGTTGGCTCCTCCTCCCGTAAGGACAATACCACTTCTCAGACTGTCTGCAAAACCGCTGCGTTCTATTTCATACAGAATGGCTTCCATTATTTCCTGAACTCTGCTTGAAATCACTTCTGAGAGGTATTTTACGGGAAGATCTTTATATTGTGCAGTTGTCCCGATGTTGATTCGCAGGATTTTGTCGTTCATATTCTGAAGCTTTTCAGGCATGCATATACCGTATGCAAGTTTCAGATTTTCAGCAAGATTTTCAGAGAATATCTTGCACTCGTTGTCAATGTCGTAAGTAATAGACCTTCCTCCGAACGGGATGGCTGCGTAATGCCTCATTATGTTGCCTGAATGTATGCTTACAGATGTTACTCCGGCACCGAAATCTATCAGGGCTACGCCACTTTCCATTTCCGCGTATGTAAGGACTGCTCTGGATGTCGTGTCCGGTGTAAAGTATTTTCCTGCAACGGCTATACCTAACTGGTTGAATACCATATCGATATTCTGGAGGTATCTCTTAAGTCCTATGAAAATCTTGAAATTTCCTTCCAGTTTGTCGCTTGCCATTCCGATTATGTCTTTTTCGATGAGCTGGAAGTCCTCTGATGTGGAGAAAGACTGGGCTACTGCTCCGAAAAGTACTTCCTTGTCATTTCCAAGCGGGTATTCGTCCTGGGCGATAGATTTGATATAATTTATGTCATCCATTGAAATACATTCGTCAGGATTGTGGTCAATGCTTCCCTGATTGGTTTCCTGACGCACGCTGTACCGAGGCATTCCTACCACAGCCTGCGTGATTTTCATATTCAGCTCCCTTTCTGCATTTTCAATGACAGGTCTCAATGTGTCTGCCACTTGTTTCGGATTGAGAACATAGCTGTACCTTATTCCGACAGAAGGGGTTTCCTTATAATAAATGACCTGAATGTCTTCGCCGCTGACTCTTGCTATAGTTACAGCCAGTTTTGATGTTCCCAAGTCAATTGCCACTATATGTTTTTCGTCCATAATTTATTGAACTTGAATTATTTTCTACAAATTATCTGGTTGTCAAACTTCACGTTGACCGTTCTGTATTGCCCCTCGCCCCTGGCAGGGACAACGCTTTCGTAATATTTTTCTATTCTCCTGAATTTTTCTTCAGGCTTGTCAGGGCTGCCGAAAATGAATTTTTCCTTTCCTTCTCTCGGAACCATTATAAGGTCTCCGTTTCCGCTTACCGTTATCTGTACTATATTTTCTCTCCAGACCTTATTGTCATTCAGATATTCAGCAAGACGGATGATTTTCTCAAGCCAGATACGTCCTTTCTCATCGGTTACCCTGCCTTTATATCCGCTTTCGGCATTCAGAGGGATGGCTCCGTCTATTACAGGTACATATGCAGCATAGCTGGACTGTAGTGGAAACAGAAAACCTTCTGCATCTGCATAAAAGCCTCCACTGGCTTTCTGAAACCTCAGAATAGGCTTGCGTTGTGTCACATTTATATTGAGTGTTCCGTCCTTTGTGATATATGCCTGGCTTTTCATGACAGCGCTTTGCCTGTCAATAATCTGTTCAATTTGCGCAAGGTTGATACTGTCTGCGTATTTTCCTATATATCCTCCGGATTCTGAGTCCAGAAAGCTTTTGATGTCAGATTTGGATACGAAACTGTTTTCGAGGCTGTCTATTATTGTTACAGACAGCCTCGTACACTTTAATGAGCTGCGTTTGGAGGCGCTTATACCCAAGGCAACAGCCAGGGCAAACAGCATTGTCCCCAGACTTGCAGCGTACAGTGTGTATTTTATAAACGGTTTCATTCTGAACTGTCCGGTTAATTCGATTCTAATCTGCCTCTTAGCATTTCTGTTATATCTCCCGTAAATCTGTCTATGTTTCCTGCTCCGAAGGTTGCCAGGACATCAACCGGTTCTTTGGCAAGGTATCCCATCAGTTCTTCTCTCTTCAGCAGAACTTTTTCAGGTCCTTCCACCTTGTCAAAGATTATCTCTGACGTTATGCCAGGAATAGGTTCTTCACGGGCAGGGTAGATGTCCAGCAGTATGACTTTGTCTGTCTTGCTGAGGGATTCGGCAAACTCCTGCGCAAAGTCACGTGTCCTGGTATAAAGGTGCGGCTGGAATATGGCAGTGAGTTTTCTGCCCGGAAATATTTCACGGATTGAGCTGATTGCCGAGGACAATTCCTTCGGATGGTGGGCATAGTCATCTATATACGAGCACTCAGGTGTGTTCAGGTGGATATCGAACCTCCTTTTTACTCCGGAAAATGATGCAATGGCTTCTTTAATCTGCCCGGTCTTAAGTCCGTATATAATAGCTGTTGCAGCGGCTGCGATGCCGTTTTCTACATTGACCCAGCCTGGTACTCCTACTTTACAGCCGTCAATATGTCCTCCGGGATAGTTAAGACGGAAATTCAGATATCCGCACTTGTCTATATTTATTTCTGATGCATAAAAGTCGGCAGCGGAGTTGTCGTACGAATATGTCATGACTTTGGCCCCAGTGTCTTTTCCGGTAATGTCTAAGCCGTATTTAGCGATAACTGTTCCGCTAACCTGACTTGCAAACTCCCTGAATGCAGCCTTTATGTGTTCCAAATCCGAATAAATGTCCAGATGGTCTGCATCCATTGATGTGATGACCGCAATTTCCGGATGCAGCTGGAGGAATGATCTGTCGAATTCATCAGCTTCGGCTACGATTACATTGTTCCGGCTGATAAGGAGGTTTGAGCCGTAGTTTTTGCTGATGCCTCCGAGAAATGCAGAGCATCCTTCTCCGCTTGCCTGGAAAATATGTGCAAGCAGTGTGCTTGTGGTGGTTTTTCCGTGTGTTCCGGCTATTGCAAGACATCGTTGTCCGGCCGAAATTTCCCCGAGAATACGGGATCTTTTTACTACTTTATATCCGTGAGCGCGGACATATGAGAGTTCGCCCATATCGTCAGGAATGGCCGGCGTATATACTACGAGAGTTGATTCCGCACTTGAAGGTACATAAGCGATGTTGTCTTCATAGTGTATGGCAATGCCTTCTTTTTCAAGCTCTCTGGTGAGGTCGGAAGGCGTACGGTCGTAGCCGGATACGGCATATCCCCTGGCGTTGTAGTACCGCGCTATCGCACTCATTCCAATGCCTCCGATTCCTATGAAGTATATGTCTTTGTAATCCATTTAAGATTTCCTGTTTATTATACTGTAAATTTCCTTTGTGATGCTTGCTGCCGCATCAGGCCTTGCAAAGTTAGTTATATTATTTTCAAGTTCTTCAATCCTTTCGGTGTCTTCGAGAAGTCCGCAGGCTGCCGGCATGAGCTTTGACGGCGCTTCGGCGTCTGTAACCATGATTGCGGCATTTTTTTTCACAAGAGCCATGGCATTGTGGGTCTGGTGGTCTTCTGCAACATTCGGAGAAGGGACGAATATCGCCGCCTTATGTGCTGCGCACAGTTCTGATACCGAACTTGCTCCTGAACGGGAAATAACTATGTCCGCTGCGGCATACGCCAAGTCCATCCGTTTTATGAAGTCGTAGTGTCTTATTCCCGGCAAGATATTTCCGCCGAGACCTTTTGCAGATGCCTCTTTCATAAAAGCATCTACTGAGTCTTTATAATATTTCCCGCACTGCCATATCACTTCAATGTCTTCTCCTCCCTGGCATCCTTCTGATATCCACTGTTGTACGGACTTGTTCAGTGTGCCGCTTCCCAGACTTCCGCCAACGATGAATATATGTTTTTTTCCGGGGTTCAGTCCGTAAAACTGAAATGCTTCATTTCTGCTTTCTTCTGTAGTGGGAACGATTTCTTTTCTGATAGGGTTACCGGTAATCACTATTTTTTCAGCAGGAAAAAACCTTTCCATCCCTTCATATGCCACACATACTTTTTCTGCTTTCTTTCCAAGGATTTTGTTCGTAAGGCCGGCATAGCCGTTCTGTTCCTGGATGAGTGTGGGTATTCCCTTCATGCCGGCACTGTATAGCAGAGGAGCGCTTGCGTAACCGCCTACGCCTACGGCAATGTCCGGCTTGAATCCATCAAGTATCTTTCCTGCCAGTCTTATGCTTTTGAGGACCTTGAACGGAAGCGCAAGGTTGGAGAGGGTGAGTTTCCTTTGCAGTCCGGATACGGGCAATCCTTTGATTTCATATCCTGCCGCCGGCACTTTTTCCATCTCCATCCGGCCCTCTGCGCCTACAAACAGTATTTCTGCATCAGGATTTTCTGCCTTCAGCTGTCCGGCAATTGATATTGCCGGGAAAATATGACCTCCGGTACCACCGCCGGAGATAATTACACGTATGGGATGTTTTTTCTCCATTTTATATGTCTGATTCAAATTTGTCCAACCCATCCAAAGTATCTGATACATTATTGTCCCGGATACCAAGTCCTTCAATCAAAGGCTCGGAACTTTCTTCTTCTTTCTGGATTTTCTTCTTTGCCATTTTACTTATTGCCAGAAGTACACCGAAGGCAAGGCTGAAGCAGATAAATGAACTTTTCCCGTGACTTATCATAGGAAGCGTCTGTCCTGTCAGCGGTCCCAGGTCAGCGTTGATGAACATATGCATGAGAGCCTGCGCGCTTATAAGTATTGTCAGCCCCGCCACCACTGTCTTTGAATAATCATTGTCGCAAGACCGTACGATTATCGAACCTCTTGCCAGCAGGCTTACAAACAATGACAGGACAAAGACGCCTCCCAAAAGTCCGTATTCTTCTAAAATAAAGCTGTACATATAGTCACTGAACATGAGCGGCACCGTATATTTCTGGGTGCTGTTTCCGGGGCCTTTTCCAAGAAGTCCGCCTTCGTGTATTGCCACTTTCGCACTTTCCGGCTGTCTGATTTTGTCCAGGTAGTCCTGGAATTCCTGTGTACCCTGTTTGATTTCTTTCAGAGATATATCATCGGTGGATACTACCGGGTGTCCGGTTACATTTTCCACCAATTCAGTCATTCCCAGTCTGCTGAAAGCCGTTCCTACCCTGGACAGTACCTTGCCTTCGGTAACGAACCATATACCGATGCAGGCTATGCCTCCCAATAGCAGCAGGGGTGCCATTTTCATTATATCCCCAATCTTTATTCCTCCTATCATAATGGTCACTATCATTATGCCACCGATAAATATTGTGCTGGATATACTGCCGACTACTACGCCCATACAAGTCAACATTATCGGAATGAATATGTAGAGCCATAGTTTCCATGATTTCTTTGCCAGAAATGAAAGGCTTTTGAATTTTGCTGAAAGGAAGTTCGCTATCCAGAACTGGTCATTCTTGTATGCGTGTACCGCCCAGGCCAGATAGAGGACCATAGCGACTTTCGTGACTTCATAAGCATGTACCTGTATCGGACCTAACTGCACGGCTCTGACTGCATCGTTTACCTTGACGCCGAGAGGCGTATGAAGAAGTCCAAGAAAAACTGCAGCGATAAGGAAACCGGCTTGCGAGGCATTCCTGTAAAGCCATATATTGGAAAAAATATAGCAAATGGAAATAATGGTGATTCCAATCAGAACGATTCCCATCTGCTCTTTGAAAATATCCAGCCTGCTCTTGTCTGCATTGGCGAGCATTGATGTTGAGGAGAATATGGTGACTATGGAAAACAGGATGAGCATTGATATGATTATCAATATCACCTTGTCTCCCTGAATCTTGTCTATGAAATCCCAGAAAAATGACTTTTCAGTTTTTTTTTCGCTGCTTATGTCCATTTGTACTGATAAGGATTATAGGTTTCTTACTGCTTCTTTGAATTTTTTGCCCCTGTCCTCATAGTTCTTGAACAAATCAAAGCTTGCACAGCAGGGTGACAGCAGGACGACATCTCCTGCTGCTGCAAGCTTGCTTGCTGTTTTTACAGCTTCTTCAGCCGAGGTCACATCAATTATTTCAGGAACAACATCCTTGAAGGAAGAATGGAATTTTTCATTGTCCAGACCCATGCAGATCATAGCCTTGACTTTTTCTTTTGCTAGGGGAATCAATGGGGCATAGTCATTGCCTTTGTCTTTTCCTCCTACAATCCAGACTATCGGTCTGGTCTGGCATTCCAGAGCGTACCATGCGGCATCTACGTTTGTCGCCTTTGAGTCGTTGATATACAGGACATCCTTTATGCTAAGGACTTTTTCAAGCCTGTGTTCTACGGCTTGGAACGATGACAGGCTTTTGCGTATGGTCTCATCGTTTATATCCATCACCTTTCCGGCAATAGCTGCAGCCATTGAGTTGTATATATTGTGTTTGCCGCCCAATGCAAGTTCCTGAAGGTACATGTCGCATTCATTGTCATTGTACCTTATTACCATTCTTTCGTCTTTTATGAAAGCACCCTGCTGTACTTCCTGCTTCTGGGAGAAAGGAAGTTTCTGTGCCTTTATGACAATATCGTTCAGGTGATTTATCGTGATTTCGTCGTCTGAGCAGAAAATGAAGCAGTCGTCGCTGTTCATGTTTCTTGTAATGCGGAACTTGGCCTTCACATAATTTTCCATCTTATGGTCATATCTGTCCAGATGGTCAGGTGTGATATTGGTGATTATGGCTATGTCCGCTTTGAAGTCATACATGTTATCCAGCTGGAAACTGCTGATTTCAAGTACATATATGTCATGGTGACAAGTAGCTACCTGGTATGCGTAGCTCTTGCCTATGTTTCCGCCCAGTCCTACATTGAGTCCGGCCTGCTGGAGAAGGTAATATATAAGTGACGTGGTCGTAGTCTTTCCGTTGCTGCCTGTGATGCATATTTTCTTGGCCGAGTCATATCTTCCGGCAAATTCTATTTCAGATATGATATTTATGCCCTTTTCCTTGATTTTACGGATAAGCGGTGCAGAATCAGGGATTCCGGGACTTTTTACGATTTCATCTGCATTCAGGATAAGTTCCTCAGTGTGTGTGCCGGATTCGTATGGAATCTCCCATTTTTCCAGCATTTCGATATAGCTGTCTCCTATCTTTCCTTTGTCTGACAGAAAAACATCAAAACCTTTGACTTTGGCGAGGATGGCGGCACCTGTTCCGCTTTCTCCTCCTCCGAGTACAACCAACCTTTTCATTATTGACAAATTTTACTCATTCTACGTTTTTCATTTACCTGACTTTAAGCAGGGCAATGGTGAGGACTGCCAGTATTATACCAATAATCCAGAACCTTATGACAATTTTGGCTTCGGGCAATGCTTTTGCCGGTGCTGAAACCAGAGCCGGGATTCCTTCTTTCTGGAAGTGGTGGTGCAAAGGGCTCATTTTGAATACTCTGCGGCCTTCTCCATATTTGAGCTTGGTATATTTGAAGTAAGATCTCTGTATTATCACTGAGAGGCTTTCCACAAAGAAGACTCCGCATAAAATTGGCAGCAGCAATTCCTTTCTTATGAGAATGGCACACACTCCGATTATTCCCCCTATCGCCAGACTGCCTGTATCCCCCATAAATACTTGTGCGGGGAAGGTATTGTACCACAGGAAGCCGATGAGGGCCCCTACAAACGCCGCCATAAATACAGCTATCTCTCCAGTACCGGGAATATACATTATGTTGAGGTAATCTGCATTTATTATATTGCCTGAAAGCCAGGCGAATATTCCCAGCACTACACCTACTATAGCCGATGTACCTGTCGCCAGCCCGTCCATTCCGTCTGTCAGGTTAGTTCCGTTTGAGCAGGCGGTTATGACAAGTACTATCATTATAACATATATTCCCCATTTGGCGTACCAGCCCCACTTACCCTTGAAAGGCGAAAGCCATTTGTAGTCGAATTCGTGGTTTTTGACAAAAGGAATGGTAGTGGTAGTGCTTTTTATTACATCAAAGCCTTTTTTTTGCAAAGAACCTGAAGTTATGGCAGACGAGGAGTCTGGATTTTCCACCCTTACTACTATCTGGTCGCTGAAGCATACTGTAAGTCCGATTGCAAGTCCCATTGCAATCTGTCCGAGAAGTTTTCCTTTTTCGCTCATTCCTTCCTTGTTGTGCCTGAAGACTTTTATGAAGTCATCTGCAAACCCCAGAAAGCCGAACCAGACTGTGCTGAGTATAAGCAGTAAAGTGTATATGTTCGTCAAGTCGCAGAACAGGAGTGCCGCTGTAAGTATTGCCAGTATTATTATTATGCCACCCATAGTAGGAGTGCCTTTTTTCTGCATCTGTCCTTCAAGTCCAAGATCGCGTATTTCTTCTCCGATCTGCTTTTTCTGAAGCCATCGAATTATACGCTTTCCTATGAACATGGCGAAAGCAAGTGATGTTACACTTGCTGCAATGGCCCTGAAAGACAAATAATGCATCAGTCCTGCGCCTGGAATGTTGAATTCTTTAAGGTATTCAAATAGATGATATAGCATTTCTTCTCCTTGTTTAAGCTTCCATTTCCCTGAAAACAGTCTCTACTATTTCCTTTTCGTCAAAGTGACGTTTTTCTGTTCCTATTATCTGATATGTCTCGTGTCCTTTTCCTGCCAGAAGTATCGTCGCCCCTTCTCCTGCAATCATTGCCGCTGTCCTTATTGCCTCTTCCCTGTCTTCTATGAAAAGAGACTTTGCACGTCCCTTAAGGTCCAGACCGGCCTTTATGTCATTCATTATGTCTGAAGTCTTTTCAGTCCTGCTGTTGTCAGAAGTTATTATGATTCTGTCTGCAAACTTCTGTGCGACCTGCGCCATTTCAGGACGTTTTGTCCTGTCCCTGTCTCCTCCGCAGCCGAACAGGCAGATAAGTTCTCTTTCAGGAGCTACGTCCCTTAGGGTGGCAAGTACATTTTCCAATGCATCCGGAGTATGGGCATAGTCTATCACTACGGTCAGGTCTTTAGGGCCGCGTAGAGTTTCAAGCCTTCCCGGAGCCGCTTTAAGACTGCTTATTGCTACCAGTGCCTCTTCGCTTTCCACACCCAGGGCCACTGCTGTACTGTAAATAGCCAGAATATTGTATGCGTTGTGCCTTCCGGTAAGCCGAGTCCAGCTTTCCTTTCCGTCAATACGCAGCTGCATTCCGTCGAAACTTTCCTCTATTATCCTGCACGTGTGGTCAGCCATACTCTTGCAGGAATACGTGATGATACCGGCTTTTGTATTCTGGACCATCACGAGTCCGTTCCTGTCATCTGTATTTGTAATTGCGTACGCATCTTCAGGAAGGTTGTCGAAGAATAGTTTCTTGCACCTGAGGTATTCTGCAAAAGTTTTGTGATAGTCAAGGTGGTCGTGTGTCAGGTTAGAAAAGATTCCTGCTTTGAACTTCAGCCCTGAAATCCTTTCCTGTTCCACACCGATGGAACTTACTTCCATAAAGCAGTATCCGCATCCTTCATCTGCCATCTGGGCAAGAAGGGAGTTTATAGTGATGGGGTCAGATGTCGTATTGACAGCCTCAAACCGTTTTGACCCCACATAGTTTGCGATAGTAGATAAAAGTCCGCAACTGTAGCCCAGCCCAGTAAACATATTGTAAAGCAGCGTTACTGTCGTAGTCTTGCCGTTGGTTCCTGTAATTCCCACAAGGGTGAGTTTTTCAGACGGTTTTCCGTAGAAGTTTGATGCAATGATTGCCAGAGAGTGTCTGGAAGCATCTGTCTGGACAAATGCAATGTCTTTTTCTTTGGAGACCTGTTCCAGGTCAATGTGATTCTGTCCGGCGACTGAGTCCTTTCCAGGTCTTTCTTTGCCAATGCAGCAAGTTCTTGCCAACTCATTTTCAAGCGCCTCCCTGTCTTCGAATACGATTGCGGCCGCTCCGTTTTCAAGAGCTTTGCCGATAAATGAGTGTCCGTCTCCGGCGAAGCCTTTGACTGCAATGAACAGAGATCCTGCTGTGACTTTTCTCGAGTCGCTGCAAATTGATGATATTTCAATGGATTTGTCCCCAAAAACGACAGTTGCGCCACTGTCAATTATTATTTCTTTAAGTTTCATTTCAGTGTCAATGTTACAGTAGAGCCTTTTCTTATTTCACTTCCTGCAGCAGGTGACTGTTGTACGACATGTCCTGTGCCGCTGTAGATGCATTTGTATCCGCAATTTTCAATGGAATATATTGCATCTTTAAGTCCCAGACCCTTTACATCGGGTACGGCAATTAACTTGTCCAGACCTTTTTCTATTACAGAAGTTTTCATTTCAGGAATTCTCCCGTGTCCCTTTATTTCTTCACCCCATGACGGATCAAGAGTATATACATTGTCAACAATCTTTCTCAGTACAGGAGCTGCGTATGCCGCTCCGTAGAAGTTCTTGGTAGAAAGTTTTGAATATACTACTACTATTGCAGTGTATTTCGGTTCGTCAGCAGGGAAGAAGCCTACGAATGTAGCCTGGTGTTTTTTGCGTCCCTGGGCATCCTGATATGCAATGACCTTCTTCCCGTTCCGATCTACTTCGAAAGCAACTCTGGCTGTACCTGTTTTTCCTGCGACCTGACAGGCTGCATTTTTGAATGCGTATCTTCCTGTTCCTTCGGAAACTACTTTTTTAAGTCCTTCAGTAAGGGTGTCGGCTGTCGCTTTTGAGCATATCGAGCCGTTCAGTACTGACGGACCTATCTTTTTTTTGATTTCCCCGTCTTTTTCAATGGCCTCTACAAGATACGGTTTCATAAGCTTACCCTTGTTTGCTATGGCATTGTAAAACATGGCAATATGCAGTGGAGTTTCACTTATGCTGTATCCGACAGCGACAGATTCCAATGTCGTGCCGCTCCATACTCTGGTGTCTTTGCCTGGGCTCGGGATATTAGGTATAGCCAGTCCAGTCAAGTCAAACTCGAATTTTTCATTTAGCTTATATTCATAGAGTTTGTCTATGAAATGTTTGGGCTTGTTCCCGTAATGTTCCCTTGTCAAATATCTGAATACATTGTTTGACGATATTTTCAGTGCATCGGCAATGGAAATTTTGTCTGATTTCCAGTTTGCCAGATACGGGTCTCTCGGGATTTTCTCACCCTTGTACGGCCAGTTTCCTTTGAATGTCGGTACCATATCAGAGAGACTGACCTTGTCTTCTTCAATCAAAGTCATCAATGTCGCAAGCTTGAATACGGATCCGGGCTCTCCGGCAGTGCCGATTGCATAGTTGTAAATCTCCCTGAGATTGCCGTCGTTGTCTCTTGTAAGATTGGCCATAGCCCTTATTGCTCCGGTCTGCACGTCAAGCACAATGGCACATCCTCCTTCTATATCGTCTATGTCTGATATTCTCTCCCTTAAGGCCTTGTCTGCAATATCTTGTATATCAATGTCTATCGTTGTCTTAAGGTCAAGTCCGTTCTTTACGTGGACTATTGTGCTGTCATAGTCTGTAATCCAACCTTTGTTGTCGGTGCGGCGCTGCCACTGTACTCCCTCCTGTCCGTGCAGCAGATAGTTGTATTTTCCTTCAAGTCCTATGAGGTTGTTGCCAGAGGAGTTGTTATTGTCTTTTACGTAGCCGATGACTCTTCTGGCGAGTGCTCCATAAGGATATTTGCGTGTGTCTATCTTTTTGTCTATCATTCCTCCCTTATAGCTTCCTTCATTGAAAAGAGGGAGCTGTTTTATTTCCTGCAGTTTGCCGTGGTCTATCTGATGGCCGATTTTTACATATGCGCGTCCTTCTCTTCGTCCTTTGGTTATGACTTTGTAATATTCGTCTGCAGATTTGTCTTTGAATGCCAAGGAGAGACCTTCAGAAAGTTTCCTTGCTTTGGAAAGCCACTCTTTTTCTTTTGCCTCTCCTTTTTTTCCGCGTGATGCAAATGCTTCTTTCTGGACTGTGCAGTCCATATATATCTGGTACATAGGTACAGATGCCGCAAGCAGCCTTCCGTCTTTTGCATAGATGGAGCCACGTACAGGGGCAGTGATGTCTTTCCTTACTTGTGCAGTAAGGTATTTTTCAAGCAGAGGATCCGGTTTGTATATGAACTGTATGTAAATGAGACGGCCGACAAGGATAAAAGCGAGACAGATAGCTATAAAATGAAGATTAGACAAGATCACACCGGTCTTGTCTCTCGTATCTTTGTCCTGAATTGTTTTCTTTTCAGTATTTTTAGTCCTGTCTGTCATCATTATTTCAGTCTGTCTGCCGGCTTGTCCGGCACTGTCAGTTTTGACCCTTTTTCAACAAGCATTTTCTGGATTGTACTTAGCCTGTCAAGGCTTACAAGTTCACATGTCTTCTGCGCGTGATATATTTTAAGTTCTTCAAGTTTGACTTTATTGTTTTCTACCTGGAGCATTGTCTGTTCTATTTTCAATGTCATCCATATGTTAAGCGTACACAGTACGAAGAAGTAAAAGATATGTATGAAATATCTGTCTATACGGAGTCTTAGCAGAAATTCTCCGTGCAGTATTGCCATGAAACTGTTTTTCGCGAACTCCCATATTATTTTCCAGGATATCTTCATGTTTTTCAAATTTTTTCAGCAATCCTTAATTTTGCACTTCTTGCCCTTGTATTTGATGCTATTTCTCTCTCTTCCGGGAGCACAGGCTTTCTGCTCAGGGCTTTGAGTGGTGCTGAAACGTTTCCGTACAAGTCTTTTTCCGTTTTTCCGTCAATATTGCCTGTCTTGATGAAATTCTTTACCATCCTGTCTTCGAGAGAATGATATGTAATTATCACGAGACGGCCTCCGGGTTTCAGGGATTCGGTAGCACCTTCCAGAAGTTTTTCAAGAGACTTCATTTCCTGGTTTACTTCGATGCGCAGCGCCTGATATACTTTTGCCAGAAATTTGTGTTCTGCAAATTTAGGCAACATGCTTTCAATGGCTTTTGCAAGCTGAGTCGTGGTAGTGACCGGAGACTGCTCTCTGGCTGCGCATATCAGTCTTGCCAGTCTCCTGCTGCCTTCTACTTCTCCGTAAAGCCTGAATATCTTTTCAAGCTCTTCTTCGCTTTTCCTGTTTATGATATCTGCTGCAGAGGTTTCAGCCTTGTCGTTCATTCTCATATCAAGAGGTGCATCATATCTGAAAGAAAAACCTCTTTCCGCTGTGTCAAACTGATGTGATGATACACCCAGGTCAGCAAGGACTCCGTCAATTCCTGTCCGGTATCCCGAATAAAGGATAAAGTTATGGATAAACCGGAAGTTGTTCCTGACCAGAGTGAGTCTCGGGTCGCTTATTCTGTTGCCTATAGCGTCGGCATCTCTGTCGAATGCAATTACGCGGCCTTTTGAATCCAGTCTTGAAAGAATCTCGGATGTGTGTCCTCCGCCTCCGAATGTGGCATCGGCATATATTCCGGAAATATCAGTTATGAGAGCGGAAACACTCTCGTCCAGCAGTACGGGTATATGGTATTCTGACATACATTGCTCCTCCTATTTCAAGTCAGACAGCATATCGGCCAGGGCTGCGTACTCCTGCTCTGACAAGGCTTCTGATTCATATCTGTCTTTTGCCCATATTTCTATTTTGTAGTCGTTTCCGCAGAATATGATTTCCTTTTCAGCACCTATGGCCTCAAGAAGTTTTTTGGGTACTGATATGCGTCCAAGTTTTGTATCCGGTACGACAACCGCCCTGTTACGCATATATTCTCTCCAGAAAGTTGCGTGCTGTCTGTTGAAGAAGTTGAGTTTTGACTTTACTGCCTCTGACTGGAGTTCCCATTCTTCGTATGTGTACATTTCAAGACAGTCGGAAAAAATGTCCTTTTTTATGACGAACTTCATTTCGGTGTCAGGCGGCATGGCAGATTTGAACGCAGAAGGGAAAACAATCCTCCCTTTGTCGTCCACTTTTCCGCTGTATTCTCCGATAAATTTCACCATATCCGGCACTTTAAACCAAGCAGTCAAACTGCACATTCCTCTATATTATACAATCAATGCAAAAGTAGGAATTATTTTCCATTTTATTCCAAATTTTTCCACATTTTTCCATTTGTGCTTTTTTAAATGTAAGATGTGGATTTTCTTGACAGTTAAACAGGAATTTTAAAAAAAATATATTAATTTGTCAGTTGATTAAAATTCTAATGCTATGAAAAGAACTTCTAAATTCCTGATTGCGCTTTCCGGAGTTTTGCTTGCAGCAGGGTGCTCTGAAGAGAAAGTTGCAGAACAACCTAATGTAAAACTGACAGTTGATGAGGTTATAGTGGACATGCCTGCTGAAGGAGGCAAGGCGTCTGTTAAATTTGAACTTGACGGAACAGTTGACGGTGAGGTTATTAAGGCTGAAAGTAAAGAAGACTGGGTTAGTTCTTATGTAGTTGATGAAAGCACTTCGGCTTTGTCTTTTTCAGTGTCTGAATGGACGGGGGAAGGACCTCGTGATGCTAAAGTTACAGTTTCTTATGCCGGTGCAGCAGATGCGTTTGTAGTGAGGCAGAAGTCTGCCGTAGATTACGGTAGTATTGATGTGACTATTGATGAGGTTACTGACGGTTCTGTGACTTATACGATTACGCCACAGAACAGGCTTCTTACTTATGTTGGCATGGTCGTGGAGAAGTCTCATTTTGATTCTTTCAGTACTGAAGATGAGTATTTTAATGATGATATGAGTTTTTTTGCAGAAGATGCTGAGAAAATGGGTGTTACTATAGAGGAATATCTCACTCTTGCACTTCAGTCTGGAACTGAAACTATCCCTATTCAGGGACTTAAACCTGGTGTGTCCTATTATGCTTACGCTTATGGACTCAATGTAAAGGGAGAGAAGTTGACAGAAATTTTCAAGAAAGAGTTTACCACAGAGACAGTTTCACTTGCGGCTTACGGTTTTGAAATTGCGTATGAAATAGACGGTTCTATCGTGGATATGACTGTAGTGCCTGAGGATAATGATACTTTCTATATGTTCGATGTTGCGCCTGCAGGTACTTCTGACAAGGAGATTGCTGATGCGATGCAGACATATATAAATGAGTATATTGCGACCTATGCTTCTTTAGGTGTTCCTACTGAGGAGGCTGTCAGGAATTTCGCCAAAAAACGAAAAAGTTCATATACTTACAACGGACAGCTGAAACCGGAAACAGATTATTTAGGCTATGCCATGACTATAACACCATCGGGTAATATCAGCTCTAAAGTAGTAACTGTTCCGTTTAGTACACAGGCGGTAGGCCAGTCTTTGAACAGGATAAGGCTGACTATGACTGAGATAACAGAGAATTCTGCCGAAGTGGCTATTTCAACTACCAATGATGATATTTATATTGTAGGCTATGATTTTACCGAAAATTGGGCAGGAAAGAAAAATAAGGAAATTCTGGAGACGCTTTTGTTGGGATATGACTGGAAGACAGAGGACCGTCGCGGCGACGGCATATTTGGAATGACAGGACTTGAGCCTGATACTGAGTATTCGGTATTTTCATTTGGCTATAAAGGAGGATTTGCAACTACTGACCTTGTCAGGATTGATTTCAAGACTCCTGCCGTGCAGGCCCCTGAGCAGGAGTTCATGATATCTTTAGAGTATGATAAATATTTTGACTGTATCAAGTTGGCTGAGTTATATCCTGATTTGGTCAATCCTTTCCCGAACTGTGCGCTTGTTCCTGTAAGAGTTAAGACAACAGCGCCTTATCAGGATCTTTACTATCATCTTCAGGAGATGGATATGGGTAACACTGCTATATTTGAAGATGATTTTCTTATTGGAAACTTAAAGGATGATCCAAATAGCTATTGGAATGATTGGGCATATATAAGAGTTCCTTATGATCAGGTTGTTACATTCTTGGCACTGGCTGTTGACCTTAATGGTAATGACAGTCCTTTGCTGAGAGTGGTGGATACATTTACAAAGGAAGGTGCCGCCCCTGTAAGTGAATTTGTTCCATTTGAAAAATAAAATTTAAATATTCTTCGTACTTTTGTGAAGAGAGCGTCAAAGATCCCCTTGGGTACCGCTCTCTTCACTTTTTTAGATTCGGTAATGAAGAAAACATCATTTTTGTCAAAAGCCATTTTTATTTTACTGGCTGTTTTGATTCTCGTATCTTTGGATTCGTGTAATGGCAGGCGAGGAAATCCTGCAGAAAGAACAGAGATTGAGGTAGAAGTTGAAGAAGCTGACCAAGAAGTTGTGGACCTTGGGTTTAATCCTGAGCAGTTGGATTTGAAGGCAGGGAAAATAGGAAGCGGAGAGTTTTTCTCTGAACTGCTGATGAAATTAGGTGTCAGTGCCAAGGATGCCTATGACCTTTCCATGGTTTGCGATAGCGTGTTTGATGTGCGCAAGATAAGGGTGGGGAATGAATATAAGGCTTATTATCAAGGGGATACTCTTCAATATTTAGTTTATGACAAGGATAGGGTGGATAGGATTGTATTCAAGTGCAGGCCTCCTTTTTCCGCTCATATTGCATCCCGGCCTGTAGTTACGCAGATGAAGTATTCGGATATTGTCATAGAACACTCGCTGTGGGATGATATGCTTGAAGGGGGCGCCTCCCCATTGCTTATATTGAGTCTTTCAGATATATATGCCTGGACTGTGGATTTTTTCGGACTGCAGAAAGGGGACCGTTTCAAGGTATATTATGACCAGAAAGTGTGTGATGGCGACATTATAGCTGTAGATACGGTAAGATATGCTGTGTTTTCAAGAGAAGGAGAAGATCTTTGCGCCATAATGTTCAATCAGGGTGACGGAGGAAACATTTATTGGAATGAAAAAGGGGAAAGCATGCGTAAGGCTTTCCTGAAAGCACCTCTGTCGTATTCCAGAGTGAGTTCAGGCTTTTCCTACTCCCGCAGGCATCCTGTTACCAGAAAGGTCCAGCCTCATACAGGAGTGGATTATGCTGCGCCTGTCGGGACTCCGGTGATGTCTATCGGCGACGGGGTTGTGACCAGTATGAAATATGAAGGTGCCGGAGGCAATGTCGTACGTATAAAGCACAACTCTGTTTATAAGACAGCATATCTTCATCTTTCAAGATATGCATCCGGAATAAAGCCAGGAAAGAGAGTGCGGCAGGGTGAGGTTATAGGTTATGTGGGGGCTACTGGACGCTGTACCGGACCGCATCTTGATTTCAGGGTCTGGAAGAACGGGTCTCCTGTCAACCCTTTGAAAATGGATTCTCCGCCGGCGGAGCCTGTGAAGCAGGAGAATATGGATGCTTTTTCTTCTGTGAGAGACCATTGGAAAGCAGTGTCGGATACACTTGAGGCATCTTTTCTGGCAATGGAGATTTTCGAATCTCTTTAGCATCTGTTCCTGTGTTCAGGTCAATTCAGGACAGATGGGAAATCTGCAGTAATTTTTTTTGAGTAATCAGATAAATAAACGATATGTTATGAAATGTATATTTAGATGTTTTTTGCTTGCATTGCTCGCAGTTATAGTATTGCATTTCGATTTGCCTGCTGCTGCAGCAGGCCGGTCTGTTTCGCGGGATACCGTCAGAATCCTGGCTATTGGAAACAGTTTTTCACAGGATGCCATAGAACAGAATCTTTACGAGCTTGCAAAGGTGGAAGGGATTCCTGTCATTATCGGGAATGCATATATAGGAGGCTGCTCTCTGGAGCGCCATGTGAAAAATTCCAGAAGTGGGGAAGGAGCATATGCCTATCGCAAGATCGGAGGAGATGGAATTAAAAAAGAAACTAAAAATGTATCTCTTCAAGATATTGTAGGCGATGAGAATTGGGATTATGTGAGCCTTCAGCAGGCAAGTTCGCTTTCTGGTCAGATTGAAACTTATGAGCCATGGCTTACGGAACTGTACTGTTATGTAAGAGACAGGGTCGGCAGGCAGACAAGGATAATTTTTCATCAGACTTGGGCATACTCCTGTGATTCGGATCATAAGGGATTTGCTAATTATGACAGAGACCAGATGAAAATGTATCTCTCTATAGTGGATGCAAGTAAGGAGGCGGTAAAGCGTGTCGGCATAAAGACAATAGTGCCTTCCGGAACTGCAGTCCAGAATGCCAGGACGTCTTTTATCGGTGACAATATGACCAGAGACGGGTATCATTTGGACTTGAAGTGGGGAAGATATACTGCGGCATGCGCGTGGTTTGAGAAACTTTTCGGAAATGTCACAGGCAATCCCTATGCTCCGGAAGGAGTCTCTCCGGAATATCGTGCTGTGGCGCAGAAAGCGGCCAGGGAGGCAGTCCGCCATCCTTTTAACGTGACGGAAATCTCTGACCGGCAGAGCAGATAAAACTTGGAAACAGAGCTGTTAAGAATTGAATCCGTGTTTGTTTTGAGGAGGCTTTATTAAGGAAAATATGCTGAAAACTTAAAATTTATTAGAAATATGTGATAACATTGCAAAAAATTATTACATTTGTGTGCTTTTAACCAATAATTGATTATATATTTTAAATCGTAATGCAACACAAAGTAATAGATACTACGGATGTTGTTATAAGATTTGCAGGAGATTCGGGAGATGGTATGCAGCTCACCGGGTCTCTTTTTGCAGATATGTCCGCAGTCTATGGAAACGGGTTGTCCACATTCCCCGATTTTCCAGCAGAGATAAGAACCCCTCACGGTACGGTTTCGGGCGTTTCAGGTTTTCAGGTTCATATCGGATGCGAGGATGTCAATACTCCTGGCGATTATTGTGACCTTTTGGTGGCTATGAATCCTGCAGCCCTTAAGGCCAATGCCAAATGGCTGAAAAGAACGGCTATGGTACTTCTTGATGCTGATGCTTTTGATGAGCAGGGGCTTGCAAAAGCAGGTTTTAAAGGTGATCCTATTGAGGAACTCAACATCAGTGACAGAACCATAATTGCTGCAAACATCACTTCTCTTACAGAGGAAAGTCTGAAGGAGAGCGGTCTTGATACAAAGACAATCCACAAATGCAAGAACATGTTCACTCTCGGTATGGCATGCTTTATCTACAGCCGTCCGGTTGAGTATGTCCATCAGTACCTTGAAAAGAAGTTCCGTAAGAAACATCCTGAGTTGATAGCTCCTAATGAGAAAGTTGTAAATGACGGATATAACTATGCCGCCAATATTCAGGCCATTCCTAACACATATACTATAGAGCCTGCACACAAGAAAGCCGGACTTTACAGGAATATAACAGGAAACCAGGCTGTAGCCTGGGGATTGCTTGCAGCGTCTGAAAAGTCAGGACTTCCGCTTTTCTGCGGATCTTATCCGATTACCCCTGCAACTGCAATCCTGGAGGAACTTGCAATACATAAGAGTCTTGGTGCCAAGACGCTTCAGGCTGAGGATGAAATCGCAGGAATCTGTACTGCAGTAGGAGCGGCATTTGCAGGAAATCTTGCTGTAACTACCACTTCAGGTCCGGGCCTTTCATTGAAGTCAGAAGCTCTCGGACTTGCTGTCATGACAGAGCTTCCTCTTGTCGTAGTGGATGTTCAGAGGGCCGGCCCTTCTACAGGTATCCCTACCAAGACAGAGCAGACTGACCTTAATCAGGCTTTGTATGGCAGGAACGGCGAATGTCCTATGGCCATAGTTGCAGCCCATTCTCCGTCACATTGTTTTGATGCAGCCTTTATGGCGTCTAAAATCGCTCTTGAGCACATGATGCCTGTAATGCTTCTTTCAGAAGGTTTCCTCGGCAATGGTTCTGAGCCTTGGCTCATACCGTCAATGTCGGATTATCCTGAAATCAAACCGCCTTATGCAGTGGCAGAGGAAGGTAAGAAATACTATCCGTTCGAGAGAGATCCTAAGACTTTGGCACGCAGATGGGGACTTCCCGGCCAGAAAGGTTTCGAACACAGGGTAGGCGGTCTGGAAAAGAATCATCAGGGAGTGCTTTCTTCGGATCCTGTAAACCATGAAATCATGGTACGCGAACGTGCTGAGAAAGTGGCCAAAGTAGCTGATTTTATACCTGAACTCAAGGTTTGCGGAGCTTCAGAAGGAAAACTTCTCGTAGTAGGCTGGGGCGGAACATACGGGCATCTCCTTTCAGCGGTATCTCAGGTGAGGGCTTCCGGCAAGGAAATCGGCTATGCTCATTTTGATTTTATCAATCCTCTTCCGAAAAATACGGACGAAGTTTTCAGCAAATACGATAAGATACTTGTCTGCGAGTTGAACAGCGGTCATTTTGTGGATTATCTGAGAGCAAAGATGCCGCAGTACAAATATTTGCAGTACAATAAGGTTCAGGGACAGCCTTTCCTTGTGCAGGAGTTGGTGAATGCGATTGACTCTGCATTGTAGCAGCCTGTTAAAACATTAGAAAAAGAAGGATTGAAACTATGACTAAATATACTTTTCAGGATTTCAAAAGCGACCAGGAAGTAAGGTGGTGTCCCGGATGTGGTGACCATGCTGTACTCGCAGCACTTCAGAGGGCTATGCCTAAGGTTGCAGATATTCTCGGATATGAGAAGGAGCGCTATGTGGTAGTATCCGGAATCGGATGCTCGTCACGTCTTCCATACTATATGGATACATACGGTTTTCACAGTATTCACGGAAGGGCGACAGCCATTTCCACCGGCATAAAGGTGGCAAACCCTGACCTTACAGTATGGCAGGCTTGCGGTGACGGAGACGCGCTCGCTATCGGAGGAAACCACTTTATCCATGCTATAAGAAGAAATGTTGATATAAACATAATACTTTTCAACAACCAGATTTACGGTCTGACCAAAGGCCAGTATTCTCCTACATCTAAATTCGGAGCTATCACCAAGACGTCTCCTTACGGAACAGTAGAGCATCCGTTCAATCCGGGCAGCCTTGTCCTGGGAGCAAAGGGTACTTTCTTTGCGAGAGGTCTTGACTCAGAGCTTAAACTGAATGAAGAGATTATGGTGGCTGCTGCAACGCATAACGGAACATCTGTTATGGAAATGCTCACTAACTGTGTTATCTTCAATGACGGAGCGCATGCGGCAATAGCTGACCGCTCTGTAAGGGCAGACAGGACCATAGTCCTCAGGCACGGAGAAAAAATGATTTTCGGAAAGAACCGTGACAAGGGGCTCATGCTTGACGGACTAAGACTCAAAGTAGTGACAATCGGCGAGAAAGGCATTACCGAGGATGATATCCTTACTCATGACGCACACAGCGACAATATAGGAATCCACATGATGCTTGCAGATATGAAGTATCCTGAATATCCTGTAGCTCTGGGAGTTATCAGAGATGTTGAGGATGTGACTTACGACGGAGCCGTTCGTATGCAGGTAGAGCAGGTGACTGCAAAGGCCCATATACACTGTGTGGATGACCTTCTTCGCAGCGGCGCTACTTGGGAAGTACATGAGTAATCATAACTTGAATAATAAAGGAAACCAATAATTAACTCTTTATAATCAATAATAACACTATGAACACAAATGAAATAATGGCCGGACTTCAGGCTAAGTACGGCAATGAGAAAGAGTATCTCCAGGCAGTACGTGAGGTTCTGGAGACTATAGAAGAAGTATATAACCAGCATCCTGAATTTGAGGCTGCAAAAATCGTTGAGCGTATTGTAGAGCCTGAGCGTATTCTTACTTTCAAGGTTACCTGGGTTGACGATAACGGCGAGATTCAGGTAAATACAGGATACCGCGTACAGTTTAACTCTGCTATCGGACCATACAAAGGCGGTTTGAGATTCCATCCTTCAGTGAACCTTTCAATCCTTAAATTCCTCGGTTTCGAGCAGACATTCAAGAATGCGCTTACAACTCTGCCTATGGGTGGCGGTAAAGGTGGTTCAGACTTCAACCCTAAGGGTAAGTCAGATGCTGAAATCATGCGTTTCTGCCAGGCATTCATGCTTGAACTTTGGAAAGTTATCGGACCGGACCAGGATATTCCTGCAGGAGATATAGGAGTAGGCGGACGTGAAATCGGCTTCCTCGACGGAATGTACAGAAAGCTTGCCCAGCAGTACAACACAGGCGTCCTTACCGGAAAAGGAAGAACATGGGGCGGTTCAATCCTCCGTCCTGAGGCTACCGGTTTCGGTGCAGTTTATTTTGTACAGCACATGCTTCACATGCAGAACAAGGACATCAGCGGAAAGACTGTTGCCATTTCAGGTTTCGGTAACGTAGCTTGGGGTGCTGCTACGAAGGCTACTCAGCTTGGCGCCAAAGTAGTTGCTATTTCAGGTCCGGACGGAGCTATCTATGATCCGGAAGGAATGAATGATGAGAAACTTGCATACATGCTTGAGCTCCGTGCTTCAAATAATGATGTTGTCGCTCCATTTGCAGAGAAATTCCCTTCAGCTACTTTCTATCCTGGAAAGAAGGCTTGGAGCATCAAGTGCGATATCGCCATGCCTTGTGCATTCCAGAACGAAATGAGCGGTGCAGATGCTGAGGAACTCTTGAAGAACGGTACATGGTGTGCAGCTGAGGTTTCTAACATGGGATGTACTCCGGAAGCTATTGCAGCATTCCAGAAGGCAGGTATCATGTTTGCTCCTGGTAAGGCTGTCAACGCCGGCGGTGTGGCTACATCAGGTCTTGAAATGACTCAGAATGCCATGCATATCAGCTGGTCTGCAGAGGAAGTTGATAACAAACTCCACGAAATCATGTCAAATATCCACGAGGCTTGTGTACAGTACGGTACCCAGCCAGACGGTTACATCAACTATGTGAAAGGTGCGAATATCGCAGGTTTCATGAAGGTGGCAAGGGCAATGCTTGAGCAGGGTGTAATCTAATATCGGATTGAAATAACGTTTGCGGAAAACCGGCCTCACAAGGGTCGGTTTTCTTTGGATTATGTCAATATTTTCAGAAAAAATAGATAAAACTTAATCAAATTATAATTAAATTTACTGTCGGCAATGAAAAGTATAACCTTGAGACTGGCCTGATTTTTCGTAAGTTTACCGGATTCGGAGTCAGCCGGTTTCTAAATTAAGAGAGAGTATGGGTGAAAACATCTCCAACGAGAAAAAATTCTCCGGGAAGCTCTTCATTATGCTTCCTGTCGTTTTGGCAATCACTCTTTTCCTGTGGCTTGTTCCGACAACATTTTTCGGAATAGACGGTCTGACCGTAACAGAACAGAGGACTATTGCAATCTTCGTTTTTGCTGCACTGATGTGGATGTTTGAAATCATCCCTACCTGGACTACTTCTGTGCTGGTGATAGTCATTATGCTGCTTACGATTTCCGACAGCAGTATGTCTTTTATGAAGGGGTCCGGAATTCCTGCTGAAATGGGAACATTTGTCAGTTATAAGTCCATCCTTGCGACTTTTGCCGATCCTGTCATCATGCTTTTTCTCGGAGGATTTGTCCTTGCGATAGCAGCGACGAAAGTCGGACTGGATGTCCAGCTGGCCCGTATTCTTCTGAAACCGTTCGGCAAACGCTCAGAGTTTGTCCTTCTGGGATTTCTGTTCGTGATAGGTATTTTCTCTATGTTCATGAGCAATACTGCTACTGCAGCAATGATGCTTACTTTTCTGGCTCCGGTACTGAAGACTTTGCCTGCTGACGGAAAAGGACGCATAGGCCTTGCTCTTGCAATTCCGATTGCCGCCAATCTCGGTGGTATCGGAACTCCGATCGGAACCCCTCCTAATGCCATAGCCCTTCAATATCTGAATGATTCACTGCACATGGGAATCGGTTTCGGTGAGTGGATGGCTCTTATGGTTCCGTATGTGATAGTAATGCTGCTGATTTCATGGGGACTTTTGCTCTGGATGTTTCCTTTCAAGCAGAAGACAATCGAGCTGAAAATCGAAGGTTCGTCACAGAAAGACTGGAAGACATATCTGGTATATGTGACATTTGCTGTCACGATTCTTCTATGGATGTTTGAGAAGAAGACAGGTATAAACTCAAATGTAGTGGCCATGATTCCTGTCGGGGTGTTCTGTGTGACCGGAATCATAGGAAAGGAAGACCTTCGTGATATAAACTGGAGTGTGCTCTGGATGGTAGCCGGAGGATTTGCGCTTGGAGTCGCTCTGAACAGTACCGGACTTGCCGAACATCTTGTGGCGTCTATTCCGTTTGGCAACTGGCTTCCTGTCATCGTTATTCTGGTTTCAGGATTCTTGGGATATTTCCTCTCGAATTTCATTTCGAATACTGCTGCAGCCAGCCTGATTGTGCCGATTCTGAGTGCCGTAGGCATAGGAATGGGTGAAAACCTGGATGCTTTGGGAGGTGTGAAGACTTTGCTGGTGGGAGTGGCTCTGGCGACATCACTTGCAATGCTTTTCCCTATCAGTACCCCTCCGAATGCTCTGGCTCATTCTACAGGATTGCTGACCACAAAGGATATGACAAAAATAGGTCTTATGATAGGTGTCATAGGTTTTGCACTCGGCTATGCACTGCTTATTTTTGTCGGAATCTGATACAAAGCCTGAGGTTTTCAACAAATTTCGGCCAAAAAGCATATCCGGCGGGTAAATCTTTCTTATATTTGCCTGTCATTCGTCAGTCCGGCCTGCCTTTAAGTGTGGCCGGGCTGATGTAATCTAAACTTGTATGAAGAAAATAATCAGTTTGTTCGCAGCGGCTGCCATGCTGCTTCCTGCATTCGGTGCAAATGCCGAATCCGGTGTAAAAAAAGAGTTTAAGAACCATTTCAAATTCTATGGTTTCATCCGTAACTATTTTGCGGTTGATACGCGTGAAAGCGTTGCCGGAACAGGAGACCTGTTCTATTATCTGCCGAAGGATGTGAATATGAATGAAGACGGTTCTCAGGATTTGAATCAGCAGGCTTCATTTCGTTTCCTTTCGCTGACTTCCCGTCTTGGAGTAGATGTGTCTGGCTATCAGGTAGGAAGGACCAAGTTCGGAGCAAAAGTAGAGACTGACTTCTATGCAGGACTGAGCAATAAAATAAACGGTACCGCTCAGCTGCGTCTCCGTCAGGCATATATGACTATCGGATGGGATGACCTTAAAATGGGTGATGACGGAAAGGCTTCCGTATTTTTGAAACTCGGACAGGCGTGGCATCCTCTGGCTGCAGACCAGCCTCATGTAACCAGTCTTGAGACAGGCGCACCTTTCAATCCGTTCAGCCGCACGCCTATGGTTCTCATGGATGCTTCTCTGGGAAAAAATTTCATGATTACTGCAGGAGCTATATGGCAGATGCAGTATATGTCTCAGGGACCTAACGGGGCTTCCTCAGAGTATATAAAGTATGCAGGTTCTCCAGAAGGCTATCTCGGATTTACATTCAAGTCAAATGACGGATTCCTTGCAAGAGTCGGAGCCAGCGTACTCAGTATCAAGCCAAGAAGGATAGGAGAGAATGCCAATGATGTGACAGTTAAGGTTTCTGACAGGATTACTACCGTAAACCCTTATGTCTATCTTCAGTATTCGCACAAGGCTTTTCAGTTCAAGGCAAAGACCACATACAGCCAGGGAGGGGAGCATATGAATCTTATGAGCGGCTACGGTATCTCAAATATGAGTTTTGATGACGGCCATTACGAGTACACTCCTTTGCAGGCATCATCTACATGGGCATCCATTTCGTATGGAAAGAAATGGCAGGTTATGCTTATGGCAGGTTATATGAAGAATCTGGGAACAGTAAAGTCTCTCGTTACAGATCGCACGGATGATACTGAATATATGGGATATACAAAGTCTTCAAATGTATATTTCAACGCCAACGGTTCTTCTACCCTGAACTCCTTGTGGCGCATCATACCGACAGTAGCCTATAACATCGGCAAATTCACCCTTGCGCTTGAGTACAATGTGACCTCTGCACAGTATGGTGAGTATAAGACTTTTAAGGACGATAGTAACAAGTATCTCAGGGCTTCCGACGGACTCGCCAGGGACAATCTTCACTGGGTGACTAACCACCGTGTGCAGATGATGGTCAAGTTTACATTCTAGGCAATCTTTCTTAAATAGTATCAGAAGACGGAATAATAAAGAAAAATACGTATCTTCGCGCCCCCTTGTCCAGACGGGATCCTGGCAAGGGGGCGAATACTTTAAACGTAAAATAAAATGAAACGTATTGTTATTCCGGCTCTTTTGAGCCTCGTGGCAGCAATATGGGCTGCCCCTTCATTCTCCCAAAATCTTCAATTCCATTATGATTTCGGGAGCGCAATCTACAAAAACGGGAAGAAATCTCTTCCATCCCGGCCAAAAATCACTACTACTGTGGAAATGTTCCGCCCGGACAGCTGGGGAAGCACCTTTTTCTTCATAGATATGGACTATGGTCCGGCAGAAGAAGACGGCGGTGTACTTGGTGCATATTGGGAAATAGCACGTGAGTTTTCTTTCTGGAAGGCGCCTGTGGCGGTTCATGTTGAGTACAACGGCGGACTTTCGCGCTATGACGGGTCATATGATGATGCGTGGCTTGCAGGTCCTGCCTTCAATTTTGCCAGCAAAGACTTCAGCAGGACTCTGTCATTGCAGGCTATGTACAAGGCAATTCCGCGCAATGCCAAATCTGCACACAATTTCCAGCTGACAGCTGTATGGAATGTCCTTTTCTGCAAGGGAATGTTCCTGTTTACAGGGTTTGTGGATTTCTGGAAGGAAAACCGTCCGTGGCAGGTGACTTCACACAGCGGAGCAGACGGGACTGACTATATCCTTATGTCAGAACCTCAGATCTGGTATAACTTCAATACTATCAAAGGTCTGGAAAAGTTCAATTTCAGTATCGGCTCTGAAGTGGAAATCAGCAACAACTTCGTCAAGGCAGGCTTCTTTGCCATTCCTACTGTTGCCGCCAAGTGGACGTTCTGAGTTGTGTGTTCTCTTGTAATGTAAGAGATTTCCTCACTTCTTTTTATAGAAGTAGAACAATCAGATTTGAGGAGGAAATTGTCTGGAATTTATTTGAGATTTCGCATCGCTTTTTGTAACTTTACTTGATTAAATATGGTTATAGGCACGTTATGAATCTATCGACTCTCATAAAACAATATTTCTCTTCGAAGAATAGGGATCTTGCGAATAGAGATTTTACGATTGATGTTTTCGATGAGAAGAATATCTATGATGTATATCAGAGAGTCTCTGTCTGAGAATGAAAAGTATGCAGATATAACGGAAGCAGAGGCATTGAGAATTTGTGTCAAGGATGCCATTACCGACGGAAAGGGTATGGGATTCGGTCTGTATTCGACCTCTCTTCTTGCCAGGGATGCTGGTTTAAGGTTTGAGGTTCGTTCCGGTGGACATACATTGACACTGCAAGATGGAGACGAAGAAATATCTGAGAGTGAGTCCTGGCAGGGAACAATCATTTATCTGCAGATTCAGACCAACAAGGAGATCAATCCGGCAGAGGTTGTTGCGAACCGTACAAATGTTGCAGCACAGTATAATGAAACATTCTTGAATGATAACGAATTGGAGGAATTATGGTAACGTTCAGTTTTATTCAATATGGTGAGAATTTAGGTACAAGACCTTTAGGTCAGCGTGTACGTGAGAGTCTGCTCCCCTTGATAGAGCAGAATGATCTTGTAGTTCTCGATTTTACGGGAGTGAATGTTGTGAGTAACTCATTTGCTGACGAATGCATTGCCAAGTTATTGCTACATATGACACTTGCAGAGCTTAAGAGCCGCACTACATTCAGAGGACTTAACCCTGTCGCATCGGAATGTGTACTTACTGCTCTTAGGCGCAGGCATTTGATTACAGCCTGATATTCTTAATTAATGGCAGGCTTCTTTGTCATTCCTACTGTTGCCGCCAAGTGGACGTTCTGATGCTGTCAGATAATATCGAGTCTGGAAAAGGCCGTTTCCAGAGTTTGAAGGTTGCCGGATGTATATAGAGATATGTCCGGCAATTCTGTTTCCCGGACTCCGCTTTTCTGCGTTTCAGTCTCCGGGATACCCTCTTCATTCATTACTTCCGCAAGATGTCTCGCTACGGCAGGTGCCGGGTCTATGATTTTTACATCAGGACCGGCAATCCTGGAAATCGTTTCAGACAGAAAAGGGTAGTGGGTGCAGCCGAGAACTATAGTGTCAGCACCGGCATCAAGCAGAGGCAGGACACTGGCCCGGACTGTAGATTCGGCTTCAGGTCCGCCGGTAATACCTTTTTCGACAAGCTCGACAAATCCTTCCCCGACATGTTCCACTACTGTCACATCTTTTGCGAAAGTCTCGCGGGTGGTTTTGTATTTGTTCCCGCTGAGTGTGCCGGCAGTGGCCAGAACACCGATTACCCCTGTTTCAGTATGTTCGGATGCCGGTTTTACAGCAGGTTCCATTCCTATGAATTTTACGTGGTCTCTCCTTCCGAAAGTCAGCCTGAGTACCTTTTCTCTGGTCGCTTCGGTTTTCGGGTCAGAGTATTCTCTGCGAAGAGTTGCAATGGCTGCAGCCGTAGCAGTGTTGCAGGCTACCACTATTATGTCCGCACCTTTTTCAAGGAGAAAGTCAGTGATGATCCGCGCCCTGTCTTCTACATATTCACGGGACTTTCCACCGTATGGACAATGGGCACTGTCAGCGTAATAGGCATATCTTTGCCTTGGGAGAAGTTTGTATATCTCCCTGAATACCGAAAGACCGCCTATTCCCGAATCAAAAATACCTATCATTCCTCCTTATTCTCAGAAGCTGTTTGAAATTTTTCAAAAGGTCAAAAAAATCATCTTCTTAAACGGGAGCAAATTTAGCAATTTTATTTGATGCGCGTTTAGAATTTTATGTCTGCCAATTTGTCAGTCTCGTACGGATGGCATTCATTTTGCCCTTACCTTTTCCGGCTTCGGGATAGCAGGAAGCTGGCAGATTTGTCAGAGCCGCATCGTTGGAGCAGGATGAAAGAAAGATTTTAAAAATTATAACATTATGATTAGACCATTGGCAGACAGAGTTCTGGTTGAGCCAAAAGAGGCTGAGACCAAGACAGCAGCAGGACTTTATATTCCTGACACAGCAAAAGAAAAACCACAGCAGGGAACAGTAATAGCAGCAGGTCCTGGCAAGAAGGATGAGCCTATGGAACTTAAGGAAGGTGATGTTGTCCTTTATGGAAAATATGCCGGAACAGAGGTTCATATGGATGGTAAGAACTATCTTATCATGAAGCAGTCTGATATTTACGCAATTCTTTAATTTTTAGGAGAAAAAAATCATGGCAAAAGATATTAAATTCAATGTTGAGGCACGTGCCCAGATGAAAGAGGGCGCAGATGCTCTTGCAAATGCAGTTAAGGTAACACTTGGACCTAAAGGACGTAATGTCGTTATTGACAGGAAGTTCGGTGCTCCTCAGGTTACAAAGGACGGAGTTACTGTAGCTAAGGAAGTGGAGCTTGAAGACAGATTTGCAAATATGGGTGCACAGATGGTCAAGGAAGTTGCTTCCAAGACCAATGAGCAGGCCGGTGACGGTACTACTACAGCTACAGTTCTTGCACAGGCCATCATCAATGTCGGTCTGAAGAACGTAACTGCAGGTGCAAACCCTATGGATTTGAAGCGCGGTATTGACAAGGCTGTTGCAGCTGTAGTGGAGGAACTCAGGAAGCACAGCCAGTCAGTCGGTGATGATTACTCCAAGATAGAGCAGGTCGGTACCATTTCTGCCAACAATGACAATTATATCGGAAAACTCATAGCTGACGCAATGTCAAAAGTGAAGAAAGACGGTGTGATTACAGTTGAAGAGGCAAAGGGTACTGAGACAGAGGTTAAGGTAGTTGAAGGTATGCAGTTTGACAGAGGCTATATCTCACCTTACTTCATGACAAACGGTGACAAGATGGAGGCTGTCCTTGATGATCCTCAGATTCTTATCACAGACAAGAAGATTTCTTCAATGAAAGATCTTCTTCCTATCCTCGAGCCTATTGCACGTGAAGGAAAATCACTCTTGATTATAGCAGAGGATGTTGATGGAGAGGCACTTACAACATTGGTTGTAAACAAGCTCCGCGGTACATTGAAGATTGCTGCAGTCAAGGCTCCTGGTTTCGGAGACCGCCGCAAGGAAATGCTTCAGGATATTGCCATTCTGACAGGTGCTGTAGTTGTTTCAGAAGAGAGAGGTTTTACTCTTGAAAATGTAGCTCCTGATATGCTCGGACATGCTGAGAAAGTAGTTATTACAAAAGAAAATACTACAGTTGTAAACGGCGCAGGTGACAAGGATGCCATTACTGAGCGTGCACAGCTTATCAGAAAGCAGATTGAATCTACTACATCAGATTATGACAGGGAAAAGCTTCAGGAGCGTCTCGGCAAACTTGCCGGTGGAGTCGCTGTCCTTTATGTAGGTGCTGCTACTGAGGTAGAGATGAAGGAGAAGAAAGACAGGGTTGAGGATGCATTGAATGCGACCCGCGCTGCAGTGGAGGAAGGTTTTGTTCCTGGTGGCGGAGTAGCTTATATCCGTGCAGCTGAGGTATTGAAAGGCCTTAAAGGTGAGAACGATGATGAGAATACAGGTATTCATATCGTAGAGCGTGCCCTTGAGGAGCCTCTCCGTCAGATTGCTGCCAATGCAGGTGTAGAGGGCAGTGTGATTATCCAGAAAATCCGTGAAGGTAAGGATGACTTCGGTTACAATGCACGTACTGACGAATATGTCAACATGTATGAGGCCGGTGTGATCGACCCTACAAAGGTATCCCGTGTAGCTCTTGAGAATGCGGCTTCAGTTGCAGGAATGTTCCTTACTACTGAGTGCGCTATAGTAGATCTCCCTGAGAAAGAGCCTGTACCGGCAATGCCTGCAGGCGGAATGGGCGGAATGATGTAATTTTAAAACGGTATTTATAAAACAATAAAAAGGGACTGGTTATTCCAGTCCCTTTTTATTGTTTTCTCGGTATGCTTTTGGCGTACATCCGAATTTGGCGGAGAAATTTTTGAAGAATGTACCTCTGTTGCTGAATCCGGACTTGTATATTATTTCATCTACAGACAGACGTGTAGTTGTAAGCAGCTGTTGTGCATAAGTCAGCCGGTATTCTCTGATAATGTTGCTTGGAGTGATATTTATGATTTTTTCAAGCCTGTGGTAAAGATTTCTTATGCTCATTCCCATTTCTTTTGCAATTGTACCGGTGGTAAGACTGCTGTCTGTAATATTTTCGTTTATTATGCCGAACATTTTTTCCAGGAACTGCTTATCTTCAGAGTGAAGCATCTTTCCTTCGCTGAATTCATAAGTGCTGATTGCTGATTTATAATATTCGCGCAGAGTCGTGACTCTTTTAAGGCTGTTTTTGACAGTTCTCTTCAGTGTTTTTGCATTTATTGGAAGAGGTAGTGTAACATCGGAATAATCTATATCCGATGATTCTGCATCTTGAAGGCTTGTGATGAAGACAACCGGTATTTTTACTGTCAGTTTGTCTTGTTTTATAGATTTGAGAAGTTTTTTTACATCATCTCTCATATGTATATTTTCACCTATAATTATGTCAGGATGCCCGGATTCCATTTCCTCCTGAAATAGTTTGGTTTTGCTGAATGTTTTGATGTTGAATTCATTGGAAAACATTTCAGCTATAGCATTTATTATACCGGTATCAGTTCCGATAATAAACATAGTCTGAAGATCAAGTTCAGTTGAAAACTGCTTTATACCTTCTTTTTCTATCATGTTTATATGGCTGTGCTGGAGAAGTTCAATATCAAATTTTCCGTCACTGATTATTTCTTTGCCGCCATACTCCGCTTTACCGGCAGGTAGTTTGATTTTGAATGCAAATATGTTGTCACCTTCTGAATATTCCATACTTCCGCCCAGAGAGACTGCGTAGTTGTATGAAATGACAAGTCGTATTCCGTCTTGGAACGATTCGCCGCTTTCTCCCTTTTTCTGGAACTCCTCCATCATATCGTATCTGTCTGTGATTTTACGGAACTCCTCTTCAGAAAGCCAAGTACCCTCGACTTCAATAGATATTGTCATATAATCTTCGGATGTCTGTATGCTTGTAAATATCTTTCCTTTCTTCTTTACATGCAGAAAGGCGTTTGTCATTGTCATATCAAGAATAGCCGAAATCTTTTTAGGGTCACTGGCATACATGATGTTTTCGGGAGTTTTGATTTCAAGATCAATGTTTCTTTCCTCTGCCAGTGTCCTGTAGCTTCCGGCCACTTCGCCAAGATACTCTGATACCGGGAATATCTTGGTGTCAGAACTGCTGCTTGTATTGGTTTCGCTGGATTCCCTGAAGTCATGCAGCATATGTATCATGTGCTCAAGTTTTGAACATTCTTTAAGAATCCGTGCGCTGTAATCTTTTATCAGACTGTCAGAGTTCTGGTATTCTAGAATCTGTTGCCCGGGGACGGAAATCATAGATACTGGAATGGCCATTTGCTGTGCAATGTTTTCCATAAGATGCGCATTTTGAAGAAGCGACTCCTCCCTTCTTGAGATTTCGATTTTTTCCATAAGTCTCTGCTTTTTCTGTTTGCGCCGTCTGTGGTAGTACAGACCAGTGATAGCAATGGTAGAAAGTATTGACAGCGCATAAAGTGATTTAGCCAGAAAACTGAGATACCACGGGGATTTGATTCTTATATTCAGAGTCTTTACAGGACTGGATTCTCCTGTTATCACATTACGGTATTTTATGCCCAGAGTATATTTTCCCGGACGTTTTTCATTGAACTTTATTTCGGAAGAAGATTCTGTCCAAACTTTGTTGTGCCGGTCTGTACTATATTCGTATATATAGTTGCTGCTGTTGACATAGTCCAGGACAATGGCTTTTATTGCAAACAGCTGTTCTCCTGGTTTTATTTTGAGAACTCCTTTTTTCAGAGCGTCATTGATGGGGACTACCTTGTCATTTATCTGCACGCTTTTAATATGAAGGTCAGGATAGAATGGAGCTGCATTGTAGTTGTCAGACTCAACGGTTACAAATCCTGTAGTACCTCCTAAAAACATAATATCCTGATTCTTGTCATAGTAGGCAGCTCCGTCACTGTATTCCATTATATTGACACCGTAAGAGTAGCCGTATTTCGTATGTCGTCCTGTTTTGGTGTCGTATCCTATAAGTCCGTTGTTAGTGGTTATGAACAGCATTCCATCTTTATCTTCCAGAATGCCGTGCACGAGGTTGCGTATTTCCGTTTCGTGAATCTCTCCGGAAGAGTCTATATAAAGCAATCCCCAACTTGTCCCTATCCATAGGATTCCGTTTTCAGATCTGTGAATAGCCCATACGTCATTTGCTATTTCTGCGCGTCCTTTCTCGAATGTGGTATTCACAGAAACTCCAGTATCAGGAAAGTAATGTATTAACCCGCCGCCACGGTTCCCAATCCATATCGTTTTGTCAATATCTGCGTATAAAGTAAAAAAGAAATTTTTGTCTTTGAATTTTTCTCCGAAATCAAGTTTGCTCCATTCTGAAATGTAAGGTGCTCCATTTTTCTCGTCTATTGTAAGTTTGAAGACACCGCAGCCTACCGTGGCCACCCATATTATGTTTTTATCACTTTCATATATAGAGTGTATATATTTTAAGTCTGGAGGCAGATTCCCGCCGAGATTGTGTATTTTATTGTCGGAAAATGACAGGTAGTCTATTCCGGCTCCCTCCGAGCCAATATATATGAGTCCTCTTCTGCTTTCTTCAAGGGCAAAAACCGCATTGTCCGAAAGCTCTGAGTCGGATGCTGTAATTCTTTTCATATTGTCTATTCCGCCAGAATGTATTCCTCCGGGAACGACTATCAGCCCTTCACCTTTTGTCGCTATCCACAAGTCTCCGCGACTGTCAAGTAGAAGGTTTCTTATAGGTTTGGAGATACGTAACGGCAATTTGTCATAGCTGTATGACCTGAATGTCTTTTCATGGTTTGCATACATGAACACACCCTGGCCGTCACTGCCTATCCATACGATGTCCTGTCTGGAATCCTTGAGAAGATAAAAGACTCCGCAGTTTATAGGAAGTCTGCTTTTTGAGTATTTTTCCGGGGAGCCCGGTGTATATGACAGCTTTGTTACACCGTCGAAAAGATATGAAATGAGAAAATCATTTCCAGTCTTTATTGCGTAAGATACTTTTCCGTATTGTTTTATATCAGGACTGATATCGTCAATGTATTCGAGTACCTCATTGGCTGTGTTGAAAAGATAAAGAATGCCTTTGTTGTCAATCACAGGTATGAAACTCGATTTGTCTGGAAAAGAATATTGTATTTCTAATCTGAACAGAAGCTCCGGGGTCTCGATACTGCAAGGCATATCAGCTCTTTTGCCCCTCTTGAATCTGGTTTTATATATGCCGTCAGAAAGGAACAGATATATGGAATCTCCGTTTCCCGTCCAGCAGTTTATAAAATCATCGAATTTTTCCGGAAGCTTCAGGCTTACTTCTTTGAATGATGAAGAATTCTCACAGTATCCGTAAGTCTTTCCTGAAGATGTTATGACTATTGTTTCGTTTTTGTTCCTGCTCAGCAGATGGTATATTCCCTGGAATTCCTTGTGTTGCTCTATGACTTTGTCACTATCCATAAGGTCCAGTCCGTAGTTTGTCCTCAGCCAGTAGTATCCGTCTTGGGTAGGCTGTATTTTTTCTATAAGGTTTCCGGACAATGCTTTCATCTGGCTTCCGGTTTGCGGGTAGCAAACCATTTCCTGTCCATCCCAAATGTTGAGACCTTCGCATGTGCCTATCCAGATAAATCCGTCCCTGTCTTGACTCAGGCATAATACTGAGTTGTTGCTTATGCCTTCCATGCTTGATATTTGGCGTATGTTTCCTGCGTTACTGCTTTGTATGGTAAAGTATGAAATAATGCAAGAAAGTACGATTTTTAGTGTTCTCGGTGTCATGAATGTGATATTTTTCATAAAAATACACCGTTTTTCCATATTTGAAAACTCTTTTTGTATATAGCGTACTAAAATTACACAAAAATGTACTCGTAATGTTTTTTTAACAGATACATTTGTGCAAAATTTAAATACAACTAAATACGGATAACCAGTTATGAACAATCGAATTTTAAGTTCAGTCTTGCGACTGTCTGTCGCACTGCTGTCTTGTCTGGTTGCAGCAGGTCTATCTGACATTTATGGTCAAACATCCGTGAGGTCAGTAAAAGGTGTAGTTACTGACAGTAACGGACAGCCGGTGCCAGGTGTCTCTGTAATCATTAAAGGTACCCAAAAAGGAGCGTCAACTGATCTTGACGGTGCTTATGTTGTCGAGGGAGTCAATGAATCAGACAAACTCGAATTCGTATGTATGGGATACAAAACAGTTCTTGAGGAAGTCGGTTCAAGAACATCAATCCCGGTTACATTGTATGAGGACACAAGTTATCTTGATGAGGTCGTGGTAGTAGGATATGGAACTACGACCAGGAAACACATCATTTCATCTGTGTCAACGGTAAACAGGGCTACAATTTCCAACAGGCCTGTGGCTAATATCCAGCAGGCATTGCAGGGAGCAGCGGCAAACCTTGTAATCCAGAACCGCAACTATGACCCTACAGGCGACAATCAGATGAACCTTTCTATCCGTGGTGTAAATACCATGGGTAACAATACTCCTTTGGTCGTCATTGATGGTATTCCTCAGGCAGAGGCTTCAAGAATGAATGATATCAACCCTAATGATATTGAGTCTGTCAACATTCTGAAAGATGCCGGTTCTTCTGCCATTTATGGTGCAAGGTCGTCAAACGGTGTTATTCTTATCACTACGAAATCAGGTCATAAGGAAGTTGCCCCTAGCATTTCTTTCAGTGCCCAGCTTGGAGCTCAGGACCCGCATATATTGTGGAATCCGGTGCCTTCATATATGAATTCAATTCTAAGAAATGAGGCTCTTGTCAATTCAGGACGCGACCCTATATTTACTGCAGCCGAAATACGCGATATGTATGAGCATGGTGACTGTGAACCGTTTGTTCGTCAGGCTATGCAGACTGCTCTTCAGCAGAATTATAACATCAGTGTTTCTGGAGGTACGAAGCATACTACTTATATGATTTCCGCCGGTTATTTTGACCAGAATTCCAACTATATCGGTCCGAAGTACGGAAATGAGAGGTATAATGTACGTTCAAATGTAACGACAGAGTGGGGAAGACTTAAAGTTGGAGCAAATGTGAGTTACTCCAGAATGGAGAGAAACCAGCCTACTACATCAGGCTTTCTTTTTGCCGATTTGGCAAGGTTCCCTACCTACTACTTCTACCGCACGATGGATGAGAACAATGTTTTCTATGCAAATAACTATAAGTATGGCGGATGTGGAGCTGTCCTTGCAGGGCTGGTTGCCGGAGGATACAACAAGTACGATAATGAATATGTTAGCGGAACTTTCAATGCTGACATCAAGATTATAGAAGGACTCAAACTTCGCGGTGTGCTGAGTGCAGAGTCAAGAAATGAGCACAGATTCTCTGACCATATGTCTTATATGGTAGCAACAGACAATGGAAGCAACTGGGCTGATCCTTCGACTGCAGTTCTTTCAGGAAGCACTACAGCGCCTGCAGACGACTGGGTGGGAAAAGATACCTATCTTAACGGCCAGGTACTTTTGGATTTCAACAGGACATTCAAGAAGCATAACGTGACCGCTCTTGTCGGATGGTCTCAGGAATCAAGAAAACATTATTCAGTAAGTGCTTCCAAAAAGTATCTCAATGATCTTAACCAGCCTGGAGAAGGAACTGTTACTGATGATGCAGGAACAAAACTGTCCAGTCAGGACAATACACGTTCTGCTCTTCAGTCATGGTTCGGAAGGGTCGGCTATTCATTCGATGAGAGATACTATGTTGAATTTACTGCCAGGTATGATATGTCATCCAAGTTCCTTAAAATCAGAAATGGAGGATTTTTTCCCGCAGTTTCTGCAGGATGGAGGGTGTCTCAGGAGAGTTTTATGGAAAACTACAGATATAATGTAGGCGACCTTAAACTCAGGGCTTCTTACGGTATGAACGGAAACCAGCAGGATGTGGGTCTTTACGACTTCATGACAACATACGGAATATGGACTGATGCATATGGTTTCAACGGTACTACAGTTCCTGGTCTTATGTTCACTATGGGAAATGCAGCCCTTACTTGGGAGAAGTCTAAGACATTCAATGTGGGTATAGATGCTTCTTTTTTCAAAAACTCATTGAGTGTGAATCTAGATTATTTCTACAAGAGGACATCTGATATTCTTCTTCCTGCAATTGTGCCTGGAGTGTTCGGAGCAAGCATTGCCAAGGAAAACAGAGGTGTTCTTGACAACCAGGGATGGGAGTTGACCATAAACTATAATCTCAACAAAGGAGACTGGAACCACAACTTCTCTCTGAACCTTGCGGATTCCATGAACAAGGTAGTTAAATATGGTACGCCTAATATTGCTTCAAATGACGGCGTGACAGTACTTATTCAGGAAGGCCTTCCTTTGAATTCATATTATGGATATAAGGTAGAAGGATACTTCACAGGATATGAGGAAATACAGAATGCTGCAATACCTTCTACTATCGACCGTTCACAGCTCAGGCCTGGTGACGTTAAATATAAGGATATCAATGAGGACGGTGTCATAAATTCTGATGACAGGACTTATCTTGGCTACGGATTCCCACGCTACACATTTGGATTCAGTTATGGATTCAACTGGAAAGGACTTGATTTCCATATTATGCTTCAGGGTGTCCTCAAAAGGACTAATGCTATCCGCGGAGAACTTGTGGAACCATTCCACTCAGACTATGGTATGACTATGTATGAGCACCAGTTGGATTACTGGGCTCCGGACAATACGGATGCGACATGGCCGAGACTTGCGGTAACCGGTACTGTCAGTGCAACAAATAACTGGGGACAGCCTGGATCAGAAATCAATATGATCAACGGTGCATATCTGAGGGTCAAGAATATTCAGATAGGATATACATTACCTGAAAAATGGACAAGGAAATTCGCCTGCAAGGCTCTTAGAATTTATGTAGATGCCCAGAATCCTCTGACATTCACAAAATATGGCTTTGTCGATCCTGAGACAACAGAATTCGGAAGCAATATGAGCAGAGGCGGAGCAAACTCTGTGAGAAACTACCCTACTTTGCGTTATTGGGGTGGAGGTATAAACTTGACTTTTTAACAGGAAAAGCATATGAAGAAAATATATCTACTTTTTACATATCTGTTGGTTATCTCGGGCTGTGTGGGTATCGAGCAGTACCCTACAAATTCCTATACGGATGAAAATTTCTGGGAATACGAAGACAACTGTATGGCGGCATTGTATCTGGCATATAACCAGTATTGGAATGCCGACAAATACTTCGGTAACAATATTCTTTCCGATGATGTTTATGGAAGCAGGCACTCGCTGGATGCCACTAATGTAGCTACCGGGCTAGCCAATACTACAGGCGGCAGATTTTCAAGTGAGTGGAATGATTGTTATCAGGAACTAAGGACAATCCATACTGCACTGGACAATCAGGACAGAATGAATCTTCCTGCTGATGTAAAGGCAAGGCTTGTAGCTGAGCTCAGATTACTCAGGGCATTTACATATATGAGACTTACTGCATGGTTCGGTGATGTGCCGTTTTTGGTTACAAATCCGACCTTGCCGGAGTCAAAGGACATTGCAAGGACAAGTGAGGCAACTATAAAGGCTTTCATTCACGAAGAACTTGAAGCTGTTTCCCATATACTTCCTAAGAATACAGAGATTCCTACTGCTGAGAATGGAAGAGTGACTTGCGGAACAGCCATAGCTTTGAATGCAAGAGCATATCTTCTTGACAATGACTTTGAAAACTGTGCAAGAGAGTGTGAGAAACTGATAAACTCCGATGAATTCGGCACTTACTCACTTGAGCAGAGTTACGCAGAGCTTTTCAAGACAGGCCATTACGGACCGGAGTCAATCCTCACAATCGAGTTTGCATATGAAGGAGATGTTTCCAATATCAAGAGAAGTTGGGATACTTCAAGGCGTATTCCTATGTCTATAGGTGCGGGTGGAATTGTTGACTTCTCTCCTACTCAGGAACTTGTTGACTGCTTCAGGAAAGTTGACGGAACGGAGGCTTCGGATACTGATTATAAGGATAGGGATTTACGCTTTTACTCTACAATCGCTTACAACGGATGTACACTTGATATTCCTGAGGCAAAGAACTGTAAAATTATCGGTTCCGAAGGCGTAGGTAAAGGAACTTATACATGCTGGACAAATCCGGATGACGAGAAAGAGGCCCAGAAGAAAGATGCCGCATTGTGCGATTCATACAACGGCTCACATGACAGGACAATGACAGGTTATTACAACATAAAGAACTTTGTTGCAAATACTGTCGGTGCCGGCGGCGGATCCTACAAGTCCATTATGGAAATGCGTTATGCAGAAGTGCTTCTGATGTATGCCGAATCTATGAACGAGACAGGCAAGATGACAGAGGACATATGGAACAAGACCATCAAGCCTCTTCGTGTCAGGGCAGGTTTCCATGACAACTATTGTTCATATCCTGCCGGTGCGGATATGAGAGAGACGATCAGACAGGAGCGTCGTGTAGAGCTTGCTCTTGAGGGAAGAAGATGCTTCGATATCCGCAGATGGGCTTTGCTGGACAATCCGTCACTTAAAACGACAGGAGCTTCTGTCCTTACTTCACAGGCAACAGGTGCACCTTTCCTTGACAATGGTGACAACATCAAATGTCCTGCACCATATAATATGAAATACTGGTTCCCGGTACCTCAGAGCGAAAGAGATAAAAACAGCAAACTTACCCAAAATCCGGGCTGGTAATAGTATCTATCTTACTAAAACAGCAAACAAATGACAAATATATTGAAACATAAATTATTCTTGCCAGTCTTGTTCGCGGCAGTGCTTACAGGATGTATGCCAGAGGGCAGGGATATCAACTACAATATAGTTCCCGGTGATGAGCTTTATGCACCGCAGAATGAAACTTCAGTTGACCTGGCCAGAGGCAGTGATATAGAATTCAGCTGGGCTCCCGCTATGGCAGAAGACAATGGTTACATATCTTACGAAATACTTTTCGATAAGGAGGACGGGGATTTTTCAGAACCTATTTCTTCTGTTCCAAGTCAGCTTAACGGGTCCAAGACTTCATTGGCAATGACTTCCAAGGATTTGAATGCAGTGGCCAGAGCTGCCGGTATAGGAGGAGCCTCTACAGGAAAACTTAAATGGACAGTACGTGCTTCAAAAGGAATTGGCGGAGTCGTTTATCCTGTATCTCATATCCTTGAGGTTGCTACAATGAATACAGTTACTCCAATACCTGAGACTCTTGTACTTAAGGGTGATGCTCTTGAAGACAGTGAAGGCATATCGTTGATTCTTTCACAGGGTATAGACAATACTCCTGCAACCGAGGGTGTATTCGAATGCTTTACAAAGATATCAGGCGGCAGTGAGTTCACTGTAGAAGATGAACTGGGACGTTTCTATGTGCTCAATGACAACGGAACTGTTACAGAGTCTGCAGAGAAAAAGACCAATGCATTCCAGTCAGAAGCAATTTATTGGCTGAAAATAGACCTTGGAGTTATGACATGGTCATCCAACACTGTATCAAAGGTAGAATTTTATGCTGCTGCCTGGGCTGACGGTTCTATGCAGACTGCAAGGGAGCCTATGACATATTCAGGAAAGGGAGTATGGGTTCTTGAAAACTATGCCAATACAGTTTCAGACAACTCTGCAAAGGATTCACGCCACAGATTCAATGTAACTCTCGGAGATGGCTCTATGCTCTACCTCGGAACATTGTCAAAACTCGGAACAGAATATACGGTAGATTATATGAAAGTCAACCTGTATTCAAAATCGGGTATAGGCAATGTCGATTGGGACAAGACATATAATTTCCTTGAAGGAGACTGCGGCCGTGCTATGGATTGTTTCCTATATATGAATGGAGACAACCCTGCAGGTACCTGGTGGCACGAATATAAATTCAAATAAAAGCAACAATTATGAAAAAATATATATCAATGGGAGGCCTGTTTCTTTTTTCAATGCTGACGCTTTCTCTTCCTGTAGCCTGTGAAAAAGACTATATGGAAATAACTAACCCCAAGGTAGAGAAGGCCGACAATACATATTCGACTTATGATATAAACTGGGCTGAGGCTGCAGACTCTGTATCATCGGCTTTTGTTGAGCGCTTCTATTGCAGGACAGAGAGAAATGGTGCTGAAGGAGTATTTTCATATAGCGATTACAATAAAAAGGGAGGCAACGGAAACAACTATTGGCAGCAGGCTCACGCAATGGGCGCAATGGTAGATTTCTACAACAGGATAAAATTGACCGATCCTGACCAGGCCGCTACAATCAGAAGCTATTTCAGACGTTGGTTTGACAAGAAAGGAAACAACTATGAAGGCAACCAGTCATACCACGGATCTACAGGGTTCGGCAATGACTTTACAGATGATACCTGCTGGATTATCATAGCTTTGCTCCAGATGTATGATGCTACTGGTGAGCAGGAATACTTCGATGCTGCAAAAACCACATGGAACGAGTGTGTAAGACCACGTTTTGCAATAAACAAATACGGATGGCTTCCATGGAAATGGTCTGATACAGGAGCGAATGAGTGTACGAACGGCCCGGGGGCAATCGTAGCCGCAACTCTTGCTTCTTATGCAAAAGAGGCTGGAAACTCTGAAGAGTACAATCAGTATCTCAATGAAGCATTCAAGTGTTTTGACCAGAATATCAGTGTAATGAGGAATGACGGTACACTTAGTGGAATACCATTGAGTTATACACAGGGTACTTGTATGGAAGCCGGTCGTCTTATCTGGAAACTTACAGGGGAAGAAGGCTATATAATCAAGGCAATCAAAGCTGCAAGGGGTCAGATGATTTCATCTTCAATGAATGAGGTTTATGAGTCTGAGAATGTCATGAGGGATGAAGGAACTGATGAAAACAACTCCATTTTTCATGCAGTATTCTTCCATTGGGCAGCCAGAATGGCAATAGACAAGGACATAGACTCTGTCGATGCTAATATTCGCAATGAACTTGAAAGATATCTCCTCCGTCATGCTTCATATTATTGGACCAGAGGCATAGACAAGTCACCTGTCGCATGGAGTGAGTCTTATTTCGGAGTAAAATGCTATGAAGCAAGGACTCCTGGAACAGGCGGCTCGTTAGGTGCCTATACAAGTGCGGCACAAGCCATAGAGACAATGTGGCTGGTAGAACGTAATAAATAGAACAGGTAAACAGAAACTACATATGAAACACATATTCAGACAAATTCTTCTTTTTACCGCACTTATTATGGCGGTATCTTGTGAGGACAGTGAAAAGGGCAGTGTCGGAACACTGTCCGGTCCAGAAAAACTGCTGCTTCCAAGAAACGAATATTCTTTGGATATATCTACAGGGATGAGTGTTTTCCTTGAGTGGGCCAATTCCAATACTGACAATGTATATTATCAGGTTCTTTTTGATAAGGAAAGCGGAGATTTTTCAGATCCGGTATATGTGATGACAAGTTCGGCAAACGGTTTCAATCCTATGCTTGAAGTCGATAGTAAGACCATGTCAACCATTGCATCATTGTGCGGTGGACTTCCCGGACAGACAGTAGGTGTCAGATGGACAGTCAAGACTTTCCGTGGTATTGAGTCTGTAACTGGTACAGTTGATGGGAAAAGCCGTACAATTATGGTTACAAGGCCTAATTCAGTTGACCCTCTTCCTGCAGAAGTCTCCGTCTCAGGGACTGCATCAGAGAACGAGACCGGAGTCAAAATGTCCCAGGCTCTTCCTGTGGCAACAGAGTTGGGCAAGCACATTGCTGACAAGGAGACAGGTGCATTTGAGTGTTTTACAAAACTCTCCGCCGGTGATCTGGTCATTTCGGATGATATGAACCGCTATTATATTCTGGATGAAAACGGAGTTCTCCGCTACAATCCTGATGAATCTGTATCAAATCCGGTAACAGAAGCCGGTATATATTGGATTTATCTTAACTTCAATACTATGACATGGTCAATGAAGGAAATAGATACCGTTTGTCTTTGGACACATCCTTGGTTCGGTGAAGAAGATACTCCAAAAATGACTTATGAAGGAAATGGTGTATGGGCACTTTCAGACTATGCATGGAAAGTTGGTACTCCTGAACAGAAAGATACAAGATATCATTTCAATGTGACCTATGCTGACGGCACTATAGAGAGATGGTCTTTCTGGGATGATGACTGCAGGAACAATGCAAATCCGGAGGCGGACCCTAAATTCTTCAATGTTTACAGGTTCGTGAATTTGAGTGACGCGCGGGCTCATTCATGGAAGAGCAAGAGCGACAGTGAAGGAGTGGGGATGTCAGCTACATTCCGCATTCATATGAACAACGACAAATCTTCTTATTATCACGAGCGTTCCTTCAAATAGAAACATCTTGTTGATGCTTATTTAATAAACTGTTTGAGTCAAATGTATTCAAACAGTTTATTAAATAAAATATACACAAAAATAATTACTTGACACATGAAACTAAGATTAGTACCCTTACTTTTTGCAGCGGCAGCTGGTTTGTTTGCTTCTTGCAGCAACAGCGAGGACAAGATTGAGCCGGACGGGCCGGCAATAGTAAACAAATTGATGACACCGAAAGCAGACCTGAGTGTCAATATGCTTTTGTTGAGAGACGGAGTTCAGTTTGAGTGGCAGTCTGCAGGAGACAATGTAACATATGAGCTGGCTTTTGACAAAGCAGGTGGAGACTTTGCCAATCCGTTGGCTGAGTTTGAATCAGAAAAAAACGTGATTTTGCTCGGAAAGGAACAGATAACAGCTCTGTTCAATGCACATGCAGATGAAAAAGGAGAAACAGCAGCTCTTTCTTGGGCTGTATATACAAATTCTTCTGATGGAAAACTTCTGTCAGAAGAATCAAGGAACATTACTTTTACCACACTTGCCGTACCCCCTGAAGTTGAATCTCTCAAGAGTCCGGAAGATGGCAAAATTCTGAATTTGGAGCTTCTTAAAGGAAAGGATGTTAAATTCTCCTGGGTAAATCCGGCATGGATAGGAGACAAGGAGCAGATTTCGTTTGAACTTCTGATTGACGAAGCAGAAGGGGATTTTTCACAGCCTCTTATCAGAAAGACATCTTCAGAGCCTCAGGCAAGCGTTTCCGCTACAGAGTTTTCAGATATTTATTCAGCGTTCTCAGGTGCGGCATCTGAGGATCAGATGGATTTGGTATGGACTGTATATACCAAGGTCGGATCTTTGAAGACTCCTGCCGGTCAGACAAGGACTCTTTCCCTGATACCGAAGGAGAAAGTGCCTCCTTTCCAGAAAGGAGATGACCTGTACATTGGAATACAAGGGTCTACAGAAGATGGCCAGCAGCTTTCATTCATTTCAGATTCTTATTATGAAAAAGATAACGAGAGCTGGCATGACAGACTTGAGGACTATGGCGAGAAATGGGATTTTGAATATTATGAAGTCTTTACCCGTCTTGAAAAAGGTCAGAAATATTATATTTATGCAAAGAACGACAAAGGAAAGACAGTTCATTATTTCAAGGCTGATTCAAAAGGCGGATTTTCTGAGGTGAAGTCAGAGAATGACGCACTTTCCGCTGCCGGATCTGAAGGAATTTTCCGTATGAGGATAAGACCTGATGGGGACAAGATAGTAAATTTGAGAAAGGTTGAATCCATAGCCCTCCGTTTCGCATGGGGCGGATACGACACTAATAATTTCACTGACGCAGAAATGCAGTATGCCGGTAAAGGAGTTTGGACCATTCCAGGATATAATGTAAAAATCAAGGATATGGGAGGTTACAAAGAGGACCGTTACCGCTTTGTTATAAAATTTGAAGGTGTTGACAAGCTTCAGGGACTTTCACAGAATACAGTTTCAACAGGAAGCAGACCATCTGAGACTCAGGATCCTTCATACTGGCATGTGCAGCTTTCATATACAGGATGGGATGTCAGAGTATTCAAATATCCGGCATCTCTATGCGACGATAGCAGGCTTGACAAATGGCTTGCTGACGTAAACCTTTATCTGAATGCATCCAAAGGACACTATACACATGAGTTTGTCAATCCTGTAGAGAACAAGGCATTCGGAGACGGTGACCCTCTCTATATTGACGGTCCCGGAACAGAGGCAGGACAAAAGATGTCATACATTACAAAAGACAGCTATAATACAGGCATCGGTGATTCCGGTGAAATAGATGATTTCAAGTCAGAAGACTACAGGTATGAAATATTTACAAGAGTTGAGGCAGGAAACAAGTTCTATTTCAGAAACAATACGTCTTCAGAATATTTCACATTGAATGAAGCCGGAACGGAAATCAGAAAGATTTCTTCTCCTGATGAGGCCGAAGGAACAGTTAAGGAGAGCGGAATATACAGGATAAGGTTCAATGTCACTACCGGCAAGGCATATATCGTTCCGGTAGGCGAAGTGAGCCATTTCTTCTGCTGGAGAAGTGAACTGACTCCTATGACCTATGAAGGACGCGGAGTCTGGGCTGCGAAGAATATGAATATCAAACTGGAGAAAACATCCTGGGGCTTTGATGAAAGATACAAGTTCAAATTCATGATAGGCGGAAAAGAGCAGCCGTTTGGCCGTATGTACAATAACGGTGACAGACCGTCTGATTCTTGGGATAAGTCATATTGGTATGTGCAGCCTTCCATCCCTTCCCAGTGGGAGCCTGCTTTCAAATACCCTTCATCACTTTGTGACGGCAATAACCTTACAAGGTGGTATGCAGACCTTTACCTTTATATGAATGATGAACACGGCCACTATACACACGAATTTACAAATGCTCACGAATAACAACAGATTATATCTGATTTTATCTTTATGGTGCTGTGCATGTCTCAGCGCTTGTGCAAATCCCGAAGGTTCCGGTACAGAAGTACTGGAGCCTGAAGGAAATGCAAACAAGCACTTAGTGGAACTTTCAGCGCCGAAAGACGGTTTTTCCGTCAATCTTGATGCAATAGACAATCTTACATTCTGGTGGAATACCAAAAATGACAAAGCAGATTCTTATGAACTTGTCTTCAGTGCAGATGTAGAAGATTTTTCATCACCATTGGCATCTTATGATGCAGGTCAGAATACAGAATTTACTGTACCTTTTGACGAACTCAAGAGAATTTATGACGCTACCCGGAAAGACGGTGTAGCGACTATCGCCTGGTCTGTAAACAGTATTTATGGAAAAAAACAGACCATTGCACCTTGCAGGATGCTCAAAATGACATACTCTCCTGAACCGTATGAAGTGAAGGCTTTGTTTTTACCGGAAGACGGTGCAAGGGCTGACCTTGTCATTCTGGATGCAGATGTAGAGTTCAAGTGGTCGGCAGCAGAAAGCAAGGGAAACAAAGAGCCTGAATATACATTGCTGTTTGATATACATGACGGTGATTTTTCTGCTCCTGTCGCTGCTCTTGGTGCTGGAAAGGAGACAGCACTTACTGTATCAAAGGATTATTTGCAGAAATTATTTGACGAGAATGCAGAACAGGGAAATATGGAACTGTCTCTTCAATGGGCTGTAAAGGCATCTGTCGGAGAAAACTCCTGGATATCCACCGTTTCCAACGATTTACTTGTAACTACTTTGCCGGTTGCTTACAGGAATCCTGTATTTACGGATTTTTCTCTTCCTGATCCTGATGTCATAAGAGGAGACGACGGCTATTTCTATCTGTATGCTACAGAGCATAACAGAAAAGATCCGGATATGAAAAACAGTCCGGTCATGCGTTCTTCTGATCTTGTAAACTGGACACGGGTAGGTGCTCTTTTCACTGACCAGACACATCCTCAGATTACAGATCAGAATCCTGCAGGAATCTGGGCTCCTTCAATCAATAAGATAGGGGACAAGTATGTCGTATACTATTCGCAGCCGGGCAAGAACTACAAGCATGCAATCGGTGTTGCGGTTTCGTCTGTCCCACAGGGCCCATTCAAGGATCTTGGAAAACTGATAGACAGCAACGAGCAGGGTGTTGATATATCCATTGATGCTTACCTTTATCAGGAAGACGGACGCAACTATCTTTTCTGGGGAAGTTTCCGTAGCATAAGTGTCCTTGAACTTACTGAGGACGGCACTGCCATTAAGAACAAAGATAGGAAAAAAAGGATAGAAGTGGCTGGTGGCCAGTATGAGGCTACTGTACTGCATAAAAGGGACGGATGGTATTACCTCATACTTTCTACAGGAGATTATTCAAAAGGAGGTACATACCGGCTTGTCGCAGGACGTTCAAAGAGTATCTTCGGCCCATATGTTGACCGGAATGGAAATGATATGATGAGTGTCCATCATGAACTCATTCTCAAAGGAGACGGTAACTTTTCTTCCCCTGGACATTGTTCACGTATAATAACTGACGATGCCGGACAGGATTGGATTCTATATCATGCTTATCGTAATGATATGGATTACAGGTGTCTTATGCTGGACAAGGTGGAATGGATAGACGGATGGCCTGTCGTTGCCGGTATGAAACCAACAACATCATCTGTCATTAAACCGGTTTTCAACAAATAATCATTTTTAAGATTTGAGCCAAAAATAAATTGAAATGGATAAAAAATTTTTATTGACTGCAGCATTTGCATTGTCTCTTTCATCTTGTGGAATTCCTGTGTCTGACACATCTTTCCAGAGTGATATAAGACCACCTGCAGCCCCGCTTGTTACTGTTGATCCGTATTTCTCAATATGGTCCAGTACGGATGAACTCAATGCATCCAATACTGTTCACTGGACAGGAACAGAGCATTCGCTGACCGGAGCTGTACGTGTTGACGGTGTGAGTTATAGAGTAATGGGAACGGATACGCCTCGTTATACAGCGATTTTACCTACAATCGCATATGAACAGTGGAGTGCAAAATACCTGATAGATGAAAAGCCATCAGGAAACTGGACTTTGCCTGATTATGATGATAGTTCATGGAATACAGGGGAAGGTGCATTTGGCTCGGACGGTATGCCTGGAGTAAAGACTCCGTGGTATAAGGAAGGGTCGGATATATGGGTTCGCAGAACATTTGAGGTGGACAAGGATGTGAACTTGAATGATCTTGTCCTGGAGTATTCTCATGATGATGTATTCGAATTGTATGTAAACGGAATCAAAGTGGCTGATACAGGCAATGCCTGGAGAAGCAATGTAAAGGTTTCACTTCCTGAAGAGGTAGGTGAGACATTGAAAACCGGCCGCGTTACGATTGCCGCACATTGCCACAATACAGTAGGTGGTGCGTATGTCGATTTCGGACTTTTCCATAAAAGCGAAGGCGGCAATCTTGGAAAAGCGGCACTGCAGAAGTCTGTGAAAGTTTTGCCTACAAGAACTATATATACATTTGAATGCGGAGGAGTAGAAGTTGAAGTCATATTTACTGCCCCATTATTGATGGATGACTTGAATCTTCTCTCACGTCCGGTTAATTATCTTGCATATCAGGTACGCTCGACAGATTCTGAGAAACATGACGTACAGGTATATCTGGATGCATCCGCTATGATCGCGGTCAATACTCCGTTGCAGCCTGTAGTATCTTCGAAAAACAGCTCATCAGGTATATCTTATGTGCGCACAGGAACATCTGAACAGAATGTGCTTGGCACAAAAGGAGATAATGTGAGGATTGATTGGGGATATTTCTATCTTGCTTCACCGGAAGGGAAAGGAAGTTTGTCTATAGGAGACGGACACTGCATGAAAAATACATTTGCCGATACCGGTATTCTTCCGGATTCAGTTTCTGAATTGAAGACAGAAAGTATATTGAAGGACAATCCTGTACTTGCCTATTCAAGAAATCTCGGAACAGTCGGAGATGAAAAAGTGTCGGATTATGTGCTTATGGCCTACGATGATATTTACTCGATACAGTATTTCGGAGACAATTTGAGGCCATATTGGAATAAGGACGGGAAGAACTCTATTTATTCAGAGCTGAAAGCAGCCGCTGACGGTTATGGGAAAATAATCAGGAAGTGTGAACAGTTTGATAAAGACCTTATGAACAAAGCGTCAGAGTGTGGAGGAAAACAGTATGCTGAATTGTGTGCACTTGCATACAGGCAGGCTATAGCAGCCCATAAACTTGTCGAATCTCCGCAGGGAGATATCCTGTGGCTATCCAAGGAAAACTTTTCAAACGGATCTATTGGAACCGTCGATGTAACCTATCCTTCTGCTCCGCTATTCCTTTTATATAATCCGGAGCTTGTCAAAGGAATGATGAACCAGATTTTCTATTATAGTGAAAGCGGCAAGTGGAGCAAACCTTTTGCAGCACATGATGTTGGAACATATCCTATTGCAAACGGACAGACATACGGAGGCGACATGCCTGTTGAGGAGTGTGGCAATATGCTCATCCTTACAGCGGCAATCGCTAAAGTAGAAGGAAATGCAGAATATGCAAGGAAGCATTGGAAAGTACTTACGGACTGGGTGGAATATCTGAAGGAATTCGGTCTTGATCCTGAAAACCAGCTTTGTACAGATGATTTTGCTGGACATTTTGCCCACAATGCAAACCTTTCAGTAAAGGCTATAATGGGTATAGCTTCTTATGGAATGCTGGCAAGAATGAATGGTGACGCAGCTGTGGCAGATGAATATACTGCCCTGGCTAGAAGCATGGCTGCCAAATGGAAGACTATGGCAGAAGACGGAGACCATTACAAGCTTACATTTGACAAGCCAGGTACATGGAGCCAGAAGTACAATCTTGTATGGGACGGTATTCTTGGACTGAATATCTTTGACCGTGATATTAAAGATACGGAGCTCGAATACTACAAGACAAAGCAGAATACTTACGGGCTTCCACTTGACAGCAGGCGTACTTATACAAAGACAGACTGGATAATCTGGACAGCATCACTTTCACCTGATAAGGAAGTTTTCTGTGAGTTTGTTGCTCCGGTTTACAGGTTTATGAATGAAACGATAGATCGGGTGCCTATGTCTGACTGGGTTTATACTGACTCCCCGAGACAGGTGGGATTTCAGGCTCGTTCGGTAGTAGGTGGATATTTTATAAGGATTCTTGAAAATTCCATCGAGTAATAGCATGTATTTGTGACCCTCAAGAGGCTGTGTCGTAACTCAAGTTCTACGGCACAGCCTCTTGAAGTATGTATAAATTATATGACATTCTGTTTGTTATGAACAGAGAATGCAGCCTATTTCTTCTTGAGTTTTACTACGGTTATATTTTCCTTGCCTGATATTTTTACAGCTTCTGCACTTCCTGCCTTCAGAATTTCGATATATTTTATCTGGTCTGCAGGAATCGTGGAAAAAACACTTTCAGAAACTTCTTTGCCATCAATAGTATAAATTGCGCTTGCCGGCTCAGTTCCGTCACTGTTTTTTATATTCAGTTCCATTACCTTGACATTATCCTTACCGGTAATTTTCTTTGCTGTAGGGCTTCCGGCTTTGTGGATTTGCATCCGTTTGATTTTTTCTGCAGGGATATTACCCATTGTCATCATGAATTTTGCACGGTCTGTCTTTTCTCCGTTAAGAATATAGACAACATTCTCCTTCGGGAAATGTTTGGAAAGGATACCGACGGACCCTCCTGCAGAGTCAACTCCGGAATCTGAACCTGTCTTGATAAGATGAATTTTAGTGACACTGCCGTCATTATGGTTTGTCGCGACCATGATATCGTAGGCTGAAACTGTTTTTCCTACGAGCTGGGTGCCGTTGAAGTTTTCGACTTTGTTGCCGTCAATCACATACTTTACCAGTGTGTCGGCAGGAGCAGTAATGTTTTCTGCCGAAAGAGTAGCCGCGCAAATGGCAGCGATTAGAAATGTTCCCATGTTGTTGCCGTTTTATGTTTAATGCATTGCAAGCAGAGATAAGGTACCTTTATCTTCCGCATCGCGTGTTAATATATAAGTATAAGTATTTCCGTCTTTCATTTTTGCAGTCAGCAAGGCTGTAGCTCCTGTCGGGACAGCAGTTATTGATTCGACCTCTCCGATATTGAGTCCCATAAGCATATTTATGCCTTCGGCAATGTCGATAGTCCCGATTTGTTCTTGTGTTGCCGTAGCATTTCCCGAAAACATTACTGCAAGAGCTATAGATGCAGCTGCTGCAAATCCTGTCGTCAGTATCAACAGTCTGTTGTGCAGTTTTCTTTTTCCTCCATGTGCGACTATTTCGTCAAATTCTTCCGCTGCCTTGTCTGACAAATATGTATCTATCAATTCCTGTATCGGCTTTTCCTTATTTATATAGTGTCTCATATTAGTATCGGTGTTTAAGTGTCGGTTTTTATATTATGACAGTTCCAGTTTTTTCATTAAGGCGGTAATCTTGGCTTTTGCTTTTGACAGTCCGGTCTTTATTCCGGATTTTGTCTTTCCGGTGGCATCTGCTATGTCATCTAAGGACATTCTTTCATCCACTTTCATAAGCATGTACCTGCGCTCCGTTCTTGTCAGCGAGTCATACAGTACCTGTTTGATGATTTTGATATCTGCTTCTTCAATTCTGCATCCGGCTGATTCGCTTGAAATGATATTTTCCTGTGCGAGTCCTGTCTTTTTCTGCGCCTGCGCCTTGCGATAACGTCCTATGCAAATGTTTTTCGTGATTTTGACGAGTAAAGCTTCTGCGTTTTTTACAGGATATCCCTTTTCGCAAAGTTCCCAAAAGGCAATCATGGCTTCCTGAACAATGTCTTCTGCGTCCAATTCCGAGTCAGACGCTTTTGAAAATCCTAAGGCCAGGGTATATAATTTCTGTCTCAGTGACGTATATGTTTTTTCAAATTCTGTTTGTGTCATTTTTTGTCGCTTCTGTTTTAAAGTAGAGAAACCTTGAAGAAAGTTACCAAATATTTACAGAATTAGTAGCGACCGAGTCATTTTACGTTCCAATGTTCTTTTACCAATTTGATAAAGTAGCAGATTCGTTGATATTTCACTGTCTCAAAAAACTTCAAAAAAAAGCAAAAAAACGTTTACGGCGTAACTTCTTGATGATTAATAGTTTAAATATATTTAGGATAAAAAGTCGTTAAAAAGCGGTTAAAAAAGTTGCAAAAAAATTTGGAGGTAATAAAAAAAGTCGTACCTTTGCACTCCCGTTTGAGAAAAGGGGGTCTGAGAAAGGCCTGAG